>CAJBAP010000036.1 GCA_903950295.1 uncultured Rhodocyclaceae bacterium | reverse complement strand
GCTGGCCGGCGGTGGCTCGCTCAAAGCCAAGACCATCATTCTCGCTACCGGCGCACGTTGGCGCGAAATGAACGTACCGGGCGAGAACCAGTATCGCGGCAAGGGCGTGGCTTACTGTCCGCACTGTGATGGCCCCTTGTTCAAAGGCAAGCGCGTCGCGGTGATCGGTGGCGGCAACTCCGGCGTTGAGGCGGCCATCGACCTGGCGGGCATCGTCACCCATGTCACGCTGATCGAGTTCGACAGCAAGCTGCGCGCCGATGCGGTGTTGCAGGAGAAACTCAAGAGCCTGCCGAACGTCACCATCATCATGAGTGCGCTATCGACCGAAGTGACGGGCGACGGCAACAAGGTGAATGGTTTGGTCTATACGGACCGCGTGACCAATGAAAGCCATCGCATCGAGCTCGAAGGCATCTTCGTGCAGATCGGCCTGCTGCCCAATACCGACTGGTTGAAGGGCACGCTCAAGCTGACGAAATATGGCGAGATCGAAATCGACGCGCGCTGTCAGACTTCCGTGCCCGGCATTTATGCCGCTGGCGATGCGACGACGGTGCCGTACAAGCAGATCATCATCGCCATGGGCGAGGGTGCGAAGGCCAGCCTCTCGGCCTTCGATCACCTGATCCGGAGTTCGGCAGCGTAAGAAAAAGTCGCCGTCAGGTCAGAAATCGCACCGGCCGTGGATCGCCAGTTCTTGTGCAAATGTCGAGAACTCTTCAATAGGTACCGGCTTGCTGAAGAGGAAACCTTGCGCGTAGTCACAACCGTGGGCTCGCAGAAAAGCCAGTTGCTCCGGTGTCTCGACCCCCTCGGCGACCGTCTTCATGCCGAAAGCACCGGCCATCTGCAGTATGGCGCGAACCATGGCTGCGTCGGTCGGATCGACGGTGATATCGCGTACGAACGACTTGTCGATCTTGATGATGTCGACCGGCATGCGTTTGAGGTAGCTCAGCGAGGAATAGCCGGTACCAAAATCATCGATGGCAATCCGGCAACCGCACTGACGCAACTGCCTGAGAATGTCGACATACTCTTCGTTGTCGGATAGTTTGAGACTCTCCGTGATTTCGATCATCACTTGATGATTGCGGGCGAGGCCGCTGTCACCGAGCAGTTTCACCATCTGCTCGATGTGATCGCGGGCGACGAACTGCGCCGCCGAGAGGTTGAACGAGAGTGACAGGCGCGTACCGGATTCCCGGGTCCAGCGGTTCCAGTCGGCGAGACCGGTTTCAAACACCCACTGGCTCAGCTTGCCGATCATGCCGTTCTGCTCGGCAATCGGAATGAAAATATCCGGCGGAATGAAACCCTTGACCGGGTGCTGCCAGCGCAGCAACGCTTCGGCGCCGGCCAGCGTCATGGTGTCGAGCTGCATGATTGGCTGGTAATAGACGTGCAGCCGCTCCTGCGTTACGGCGGTGCTCAATTCGCTGTCGATCCAGTGGCGCTTGTTGGCTTCGTCCTGCATGCGGTGCGTAAAGAAGCAGAAGGTATTGCGCCCGTTCTTCTTCGCCTCATAGAGGGCGCTATCGGCGTTCTTCAGCATGGTCTCGGGCGAGTCGCCGTCCATCGGATAGACAGTGATGCCGATACTGGTCGCCGTCATCAGGGTGTGGCCGGCAACCACCAGGGGTTGCCGCACCTCGGCCAACAACTTGTTGGCAATGGGAATGATGTCGTCGGCGCTGTTGAGATTGCCCAGCAGTACGACGAACTCGTCGCCACCCATGCGGCCCACCGAATCCGAATCGCGCAGCACACTCTTGATGCGCGTCGCGGTCTTGATCAGCAGTTCGTCGCCGGCGGCGTGGCCCAGCGCGTCATTGACCGACTTGAAGTGGTCGAGATCCAGGAACATGACACCGAAGATGCGATTGTTGCGGCGGCAGAAGTTCAGCATCTGCTTGAGCCGGTCCATCGTCAGGTTGCGGTTGGGCAAGCCGGTCAGGGTATCGAAGGTCGCCTGGCGCTCGATGGTTTCCTGCGCCTTCTTGGCATCGGTGATGTCGCTGAATACCGCAATATGGCGAATGATGCTGTCGTCGTCATCCTTGAGGATGTTGATCGACAACCATTCCGTGTAGATGTCGCCATTCTTGCGGCGGTTCTGGATTTCGCCCTGCCACCCCCCCGTGGTCAGCAGAACTTCCCACATATGCTTGAAGAACTCTTTCGTGTGCTTGCCCGAGTTGAGCATGTGCGGCGTTTGCCCAATAACCTCATCCGCCGTATAGCCCGTAATCTCGGTGAAGGCCGGATTGACCGAGATGATTCGGTTGCTGGCATCCGTGATCAAGGTCGCTTCCGACGCATGTTCGAATACCGAGGCCGAGAGCCGCAGCTTCTCTTCGGCCACTTTTTTCTCGGTGATGTCGAGGATGGTCATCACCACGCCGCTGACACCTTTGCGACCGTTATCAACGTACGGGGTGAGCCGCATCAGGAAGGATTTCTCGTCCTCACGGCGAAACTCCAGTTCGGCAAGTTGGCCGCTTTTGAGAACCTGGCTGATGTGGCCCAGCATGTCGGGAAAGTGGAAGCGGGTGGGTACCGATGCCAAATTCGGCTGCGAGTCGGCCGGAATATCGAAAAACTCCCGGGCGATCCGGTTGTGGCGGGTGATGCGCAGGTTGCGGTCGACCACCAGCAGTGCCTTGTACAGGCTATCAAGGATATTGGACAGATCGTTGTTGGTATCGCCCAGTTCCAATGTGCGCGAGCCGAGTTCGTCGTTGACGGTGATCAGTTCCTCGTTCGAGGCCTGCAGCTCTTCGTTGGCGGTTTCCAACTCTTCGTTGGAGGCCTGCAACTCCTCGTTGCCGGCTTGCGCTTCCTCGTTGAGTGACTGGAGTTCTTCATTGGCGGTCTCCAGTTCCTCGATCACCGACTGCAGATTCTCGCGATTGAGGACGATTTCCTGTTCCAGTTCGACGATACGCTCGTTGATACCCAGACCTGACTCCTCACCGGTACTGATCGGGGTTGTCCTGTCATCGGCCGCCTCGAAGCAGATCAGCAACAGATCGGGGTTATCCATCCCGGCCAAACCGAGGTAATGCACCGCCATACGGTAATGCTTGGGTTTGCCATCCTCCGTCAACGCCACCGCTCCGGAAGTGGCGCTCTGTTTGGTACGACTGACACGGTGGGCGAAGGCGCGTAACTCGGCGCGAAAGGGTGACTTGATCAGGGTAAAGACGTTGAAGTCGGCCTTGCCCTTCTTGATGGCCAGGAAATTGCCGCAGTCACCGAAAATTTCCAGGAGATCGCCAGCGCTGGTCATCAACAAACTGGCCGGCGTGTAAAGCTCGAACAGGCGCTCTTGGCCGAGTACCGAGGCAGGTGTTGTGGTGATCTTCTCCGCACTCGATCCACGCGCATCAGTGCTGGGGAGTCCGCGCATGCGGGGAAAGCTGCCGACGATCGGCGAAGCTACCGGGCGCTTCAGGAAAATCTTGTGCTTGCGATCTTTCTCGGCGAACAGATTGCCCAGCCTGCCGACAGCTTCGGATTTGCCGAGAAACAGGATGCCATTGTTGAGCAGTGAATAATGAAAGATCTTCATTACCCGTTCCTGTAGTTCGGCCTTGAAATAAATCAGCAGGTTGCGGCAGCTGACCATGTCGAGGCGCACGAAGGGCGGATCCTGTACCAAATCCTGGCGTGCAAATAGCGTCATGTCGCGCAGGCTCTGGTCGATGCGGTACATGCCGTCCTGGGCATCGAAATAGCGGGCAATCAGTTTGCTGTCGAGTTCGCTCAGTGCGGCTTCCGG
>CAJBAP010000035.1 GCA_903950295.1 uncultured Rhodocyclaceae bacterium | reverse complement strand
GCAGACTTAGGGTTAGCGGCCACGCGCTTGTCCCCACAAAACTTTGTGCATCTGCAATTGGAAACGCACCGGGAGCCGGTCTTCGAGAATCCATTGCGCCAGTTGTGCTGGCGGCAAGGTGTCCCATACTGGCGAGAACAGCACGGGGCAGATGATCTGCCGTCCCGCCAGCGCCGACTTTGCCCAGTCATAGTCGGCACGCGAAGCCAGCACACACTTGAGTTCATCCGCAGGTCGCAGCAGGTCGAGATTCGCCCAGCGATTCTTTTCACTTTCGCCGGAATCCGGCGCTTTCAAATCGACGATGCGGGAGACCCGCGCATCCACGTTGCCGATGTCGAGCGCGCCCGAGGTTTCCAGCGATACTGAATAACCGGCCTCACACAATGCCGTCAGCAGGTCGAGGCAGCCAGGCTGCGCCAGCGGTTCGCCGCCTGTGACGCAGACGGTCGGGCAAGCGCAGGCGGCGACGCGTTCGAGAATGGCGGAAATGGAGAGCGCTTCACCGCCACTGAAGGCATAGGCGGTGTCGCACCAGGTGCAGCGCAACGGACAGCCGGTGAGGCGTACAAAAACCGTGGGCAAGCCGACGCGCGAGGACTCGCCCTGGAGGGAATGGAAGATTTCGCTGACGCGCAAGGTGCTGGTTGCGCCGCTTGCCGCGCTGTTCGTCACGCCAGGCACCACTACTTTTTCTTGGGCGCGAGTGTCTTGAGCCGGGTGCGGGCAGTTTCAACGGCCGGGCTGGTCGGGTACTTCTCCACCAGGGTTTCCAGTGCCTTGATCGCACCTTTGACGTCTTTAGCTTCGACCAGCGCATTGCCCTGTGCCAGCAAGGCGTCCGGCGCCTTGGTGTCGGTTGGCCAGGTGGCGGCTACGCGGCCGAATGTTTCGGCGGCCTTGGCGTACTGCTTTTGCTGATACTGGCTTGAGCCCAGCCAGTAGGTTGCATTCGGCAGCAATGACGATTTCGGGTAAGCGGCGATGAAGCCTTCAAACGCCGTCTGTGCTTCCTTGAATTTGCTGGTGCGGAAGTGGCCGAGCGCGGCCTCGTAGTCGCGCATCTCGGCTTGCGGGTCGGCCGGCTTCGCTTCTGCAGCAGGCTTCAATGCGGCATCAGGCGCCGGCGTGCCCATCGTTACTGGAGTACCCTCGAGCTTGCGCAGGCGAGTGTCGAGGTCGACGTAAAAATCCTGCTGGCGCTTATGTGCCATTTCAAGCGAGTTCGTCAATACTTCGATCTGCCCCATGAGGCGTGCGACGTTGGCCCGCAGGGCTTCGGCCTGGTTGGCGAAATCGAGCTGGTTCTGCGTGGCACTATCAACACGTTTGCCGAGCCCATCGACCTCCTTGCGCAATTCGGTGATTTGTTTGCGTGCCTCCTCGTCTTCGAAGAAGCCGGCCCATGCCGAAGCCGCCGGCAGGGTCAGCGCTACGCAGCAGAAGACAAGCGCAAGGCGGGCCCTCATTGCTTAGAACTCGCCCGAGTAGAGCATGTCACCGCGGCGGTTCTGTGCCCAGCAGGATTCAGTTGCATCCATACAGGCCGGCTTTTCTTCGCCGAGGCTGACCGATTCGAGTTGCGCGTCCTTGGCGCCCAGCAGCAACAGCGCTTTCTTCACCGCCTCGGCACGTTGCTGGCCAAGTGCCAGGTTGTATTCGCGGCTGCCGCGGTCGTCGGCGTTGCCCTGGATCAGCATCTTGTACTGGCCGTTTTTGGCGAGAAACTTGGCATGGTGATCAAGCAGGGATTTGAATTCGTCCTTGACGATGAAGCTGTCGTAG
>CAJBAP010000034.1 GCA_903950295.1 uncultured Rhodocyclaceae bacterium | reverse complement strand
CAGGTTGGCGCCAGTGAGCCCTTCGATCTGGCCTGGTTGCAACAGCTTGGCAGCCAGGTTGGAGGGTGTGGCGCCGTAAATATCGGTGATGATCAGCACGCCCTCGCCGGTATCGACGAGCTTGAGCATCTGCTGCGCCAGCGGCAGCAGATCGGTGGGATCGTCACCCGCCGCTACGCCCAGCTGCAGCAATTGCGCGGGGCGCTTGTTCAGCACATGGCAAACGCACTGGATCAGCGATTCGCCGAGAGTCTCGTGGGTAATGAGGAGGAGGCCAATCATGGTGGCGTGATTATGGCATGACGCTTACCGCCAGATCGGCCGGTTCGAAAGTGAGTCGCGTTTTTATGGCGGCGGTAACAGTGATCTTTCCCGTCGCATCGACGCGCAACACCTGGCCGGCGCCGAGTCGTTGCGCCAGCACCGGCCAGCCCTCAGCGGCGACAAACAGCGGCTTTGACAGCACGTCGGAACGCATGCCCGCATCTGACCCCGGTGGAATCAGCACTGTGAGCGACTGCGTACCGACGGCAGGCTCTCCCGTACGCGGGTCGATCAGATGGCTGTAGCGCCGGCCCGCCAGTTCGAAGAAGCGCTGGTAGTCGCCCGAAGTGCCAATGGCTTCCCCATCGCGCAACTCAAGTGTCGCCAGCGGCGCGCCACCGGCCTGTTCGGGACGCGGGTGGCGAATTCCGACGCGCCAGGCCTGATCGCCCTTTTTGCCCAAGGCCAGCACGTTACCGCCGATGTTGATGAGCGCGTTGCCAATGCCCCGCGCCTTGAAGATGGCGGCCGCACGATCGAGCGCCACGCCTTTCAGGTAGCCGCCGAAATCGAGCGCGACCAAAAAGTCGGCGCTGGCGAGACGGCGATCTTCCACCTTCAATTTGGCGATCGAGGGTTTCGCTGCAACGAGTTTTGCCAGTTCGGCGGCGTCCGGCAGCGCGGGCTTGAATTCGTCGCTGTGAAAACCCCACAGCGCTACCAGACGACCGATACCGGGGTCGAATAGATGGTCGCCCTGCGCCGCCAGCGTTTGGGCGGTGCGAAGCAACTCGGCCAGTTCGGTGGAAACTTCATGCGGCCGACCGGTGGCGATGGCCTCGTTCAGAGCGGTAAGTTCGGAAGGCTGCCAGGCGTGATAGGTACGGTGCAGGCGATCAAACTCGCGCAACACTTCACCGACGGCGGCGTGCGCCTCTGCCTCCGGCACGCCCCAAACCAACACCTCGACGCGCGTACCGAAGACGTAGGATTCCTGTGCCACCGGAGTTTGCCGGCCGCACGCCGTCATCAATAGTGCCAGCAGGCTGACGATGGCGACAACGACAAGCCTCATGCGGCGGTGCTCTGCTCCAGTTCGCGGGCGGCGGCCAACAGCGCCAAACGCGCCACCACGCCATAGGCGTAAAAGCGGTTGGGCGGGGCGTCGGGCGCCTGGGTGTTGTCGGGCAGGGTGCAGCCGGTCTCGAAAGCGAGCGGCTTGAACTGCATGCCCGGCGCGTTGAGGTTCTCGTCGATGCCGCGCTGGGTATTGACGCGATAGAAACCACCGACGACATGGCGGTCGATCATGTAAATCACCGGTTCGGCAACGCCATCATCCACCATCTCGACCGTTGGCACGCCTTCCTGGATGATCACTTCGGTGACCTGCAGGCCTTCCTTGACCACAGACATCTTGTTGCGCTGGCGACGGTTGAGGTCCTTTACCTCGCTGGCATCCTTGACTGTCATGATGCCCATGCCGTAGGTGCCGGCATCAGCCTTGACGATGACGAAGGGCGTGGCGTCGATGCCGTATTCCTGATACTTGGCGCGAATCCGGTAAAGCAGAGTGTCGACATTCGCGGCCAGACATTCCATGCCGTTCTTTTCCTGGAAATTGACCTGCCCGCAGACCTCGAATTCCGGGTCGAGCAGCCAGGGGTCGAGGTCGAGCAGTGAAGCGAATTCCCGAGCGACTTGCCGGTAGGCGGTGAAGTGCCGTGACTTCCTGCGTACATGCCAGCCGGCATGGAGCGGCGGAATGACGAACTGCTCGTGGAGGTTTTCGAGGATGGTCGGCACGCCAGCCGAGAGATCGTTGTTGAGCAGCACGGCGCAGGGATCGAAATTTTCAAGCCCGAGACGCCGCCCCTGGCCATCCTTGCCGACCGAACCAAAGCGCTTGAGCGGCTCCAGTACCAGGCTCTGTCCGTCAGGTAGCTCGAGTGTCGTCGGGGTAGTGATCTCCGGCAGCAGCGTGCCAATGCGCACGTTGAGGCCGGTATGGCGCAGGATCGCCGCCAGCCGCGCCACATTCATTAGATAGAACTGGTTGCGCGTGTGGTTCTCCGGCACGATCAGGAGGTTCTTCGCCTCGGGGCAGATCTTTTCCACCGCCACCATCGCCGCCTGCACACACAAGGGCAGGAAGGCCGGATTGAGATTATTGAAACCACCGGGGAACAGGTTGGTATCGACCGGCGCCAGTTTGAAGCCGCTGTTGCGCAGGTCGACCGAGCAATAAAACGGCGATGAATGCTCCAGCCATTGGCCGCGCAGCCAGTGTTCGATGGCGGTTTCGGCGTCGAGGAAGCGCTTTTCCAGGGCCAGCAGCGGCCCGGTAAGGGCGGTAGTGAGGTGAGGAACCATGATGAAAGGTGCGATAAGTGCCGGTCGGCTGATGTTACACCAGGCAGCCAGAGGGCCATGAGAGGGCACCAACGGCGTAAGATTAGGGCGTCTTCATACGCAATTCATTGTGCCGATGATCCCCCAGACCTTTGAGCTTGCCGTGAGTGCCGATGGTAGCGTCGGCCCCGGTTTTGGCGTGCTGGCCGCCTTTGTTCCCGCCACGGAAGCGCTCGGCGCAGTGGTCGCCATGGGCTGCGACCCGCGCCACGACCCGGGCCGGACCATCAACGAACTCGCCCCTGCCGTCATCGGCTGGCTTGCCGCCGAACTGGGTGCGGGGGTGGCGACCGCCTGCTGGGTAGTCATCGACAACTACGGTCGCTTCAATGAGGCCGTGCCCGACTTTGAAAAAGTCGGTGCAGCCTCTGCGGGCCGCTTCCGGCCTGACGGCCTCCCTGCTGGCGGGACGGCGCCAGTCGTCGAGTTTCACCGCTTTTCCAGCGGCATCAGTATCGACGCCTTCTACACGGATATCGGCGCGGCGGGCGAAGCGGCCATAGAGCTCCTGTCAGCGGTGATCGAAGGACCGAGCCAGAATGCCACGACGCCGACCACGCGCGAGTTTCTCGATGCTGTCGAGGCCCACGGCAGCCTGCCCGCCCCCGGCGTGATCTTCCAGAAGGTCGCAGTGGCGGCCGAGGAAGGTGATGCGCGCGCGATTGCCAACGCCATCCAGCCCGACCCGGTGATTTCAGCCTCCCTGATCAACTCGGCCAACGCCGCACGCTTTGCCGGCGGTGGCAAGACCGCCTCGGTACCGCAAGCGGTAACCCGGCTCGGGAGTGGATTCGTCAAGCGCGTGGTGTTCGTCGCCGAAATGATGGCGCGCTATCAAAAAGGGGTTTGTCCCGGTTTCGACTATCGTGGTTTCTGGCTCAGCGCCATCGCCACGGGCGCGGCGATGCGGGCCCTGCTGCCCGAATACGACATTCCCGCGCAACGTGCCGACGAAGCCTTCACCACCGGGCT
>CAJBAP010000033.1 GCA_903950295.1 uncultured Rhodocyclaceae bacterium | reverse complement strand
TTCGGCCATGAGATCGGCGGTGATCGCCAGCGGTTGCACCATGCGCGAGACCATGCGTGTCAGTGGCTCGAACCAGAGCGCCAGGCCGAACAGGATCAGGCTGATGGCTGCCGCCTGGTGCAGCCACTCGGGGTCAATCCCTAGCACCGGCCCGATGGCGCCCAACAGCCAACCGCCCATGGCAAAGGCCGTGGTCATGCCGAGCCCCATCAGCAGGGGCGCAGCACGATGCTGTTGCATGGCACCGCCGACCACGATCGGCAACAGTGGCAGTACGCAGGGAGACAGGGCGGTCAGCACCCCGGCGACATAGGTGAAACCAATGCTGGCAGGTACGAATAGGTCGGGGGTAGCTGTCACTGATGAATTATTACAGCGCCTTGGCGAACAAGGGCTTGAGCTGCTCCGGGCGAGAGTCGCCGGTGGTGCGCGCGGCTTCCGTTTCGCCCTTGAAGATCACTACGGTCGAGAAACTGGTGACATTGAAGCGCTTGCGCAGTGCCTCTTCCTTGAAGAAGTCGGCCTGGAACACGGTGACCTGATCGAGCGATTTGTCGTCCTTGAGTGCCTTGAGGCCGCGTTCCTGCATCACGCAAACCGGGCACCAGCCACTATGGAACTGGATGGCGGTGACCTTGCCGGCACTGCGCGCCTGCGTGAAATTCTCGGCCTGGTAGGGCACGATATCGAGCGCCCTTGCCGGTACGGCCGGCAGAAGAAACGCGATGGCGGTCAGCAGGGTGAGCCGGAAATTCCGCTTCATGGTCAGCAGTCCAAATTTTGGGAAGGCGCATTCTGTGCCTCGCCTGCGGCGATGGCAAAGCAATCGGACTTATCGTGCCATCAGGTTTCGCCGGACGGCTATTGCACAATCCCGAGTTTTCTTGACCACCAGGGGGTGATGGCCGGCAGCAGGGTCAGGGTCCAGATAACCACCCAGGCGGTCAGGGGCAGAAGCAGGGTCAGCTCCGGAAACTGGGCCGCCGTGATGACGGCGAGCACGACCGGGATCACACCGGTTTCACGGATGATGCTCATGAAAAGTTTGTCCTTCATGTCGAGATCGGTCGGCAGCAAAGACAGCATCACTGCCACGGGTCGGGCGACGAGGATGAACACCAGTGACACCAGCAGGCCCAAGAGCGCGGTATCCCACAGATCGCCCAACGCGACAAACGGGCCAACCATCATGAAGATCGTCGGCTTGGCAATGCTCTCGACCTTGACCTCCATGGTACGCAGGGTGGTATGAAAGTATCCTTTGCCATGGTTGTAGTTGGCGAACAGGCCGGCGACAAAGGCCGCCAGGAAACCGTTGCCATGGATGACTTGCGCTAGCAGGAAGGTCACCAGCGGAATGGCCAGCACGATGGCGAAGTCGTAGGTTGTCTCACCGACGTCGCGTGCGTCATCCCGTTCCTTGTAAATCTCATAAGCGTACATTGCGCCCCAGCCGACGACGCCGGCGATGGTGCCGAAGAGGAATTGCTTGCCCAGTTGCAGCATGTTTTCCGCGCTGAACAGTCCTGAAACGAGGCCGCCCAAAGTATCCACCGCAACGCCGGCCAAAATCATGGCCGCTACCGCCGCAGTAAAGATGGCGCCGACGGCATCGTTGAGGGCGCTTTCTGCGACCGAAATGCTGGAGAGACGCTTGTACTCATCCTTGAAGAC
>CAJBAP010000032.1 GCA_903950295.1 uncultured Rhodocyclaceae bacterium | reverse complement strand
TCGCCTGATGGCGACCTTTCCACATATCCACAGCCCCGCCAAACACCAAACCTTTTTTGTTTTCCGATTCAAGGTCAAAACCGATCGCTCAGACTCAAACCTCGATTGGAATCTACTGGACATAAAAATGAATTCCCCCGAGCACAAAACCACCAGTAGCGCCCAGTAGCACCCGCAAGCGCTCCTGTCAAACAACGATTCACCTCGCCTCAAGCCACCCAGCCTTCACCGAAAACATTCAAGCACCAAAACTTATTGTCCACGACAAACCAGCAATTTCGTCTAATCACGGAGACTGCCATGAATGCCCCAGAGAAAATTTTTCTGCCCGATATCCAAGCCACCCCGGATAACCGCCAACTCGCCATCCAGCAGGTCGGCGTGAAAGGCTTGCGCTACCCGCTGGCGCTGGTTGATACGCAAGGCGAAGTGCACCCGACCGTCGCTACCCTGGCCATGACGGTCGGCCTTGGTCCGGAGGTCAAGGGCACCCACATGTCGCGCTTTGTTGAATTGCTTGAGCGTCCGCGGTCACCGCTGACGCTCACCGGCATGCGCCAGATGTTTCAGGAAATGCTGGTGCATCTGCAAGCTTCGTCCGGCCGCATCGAGATGCGCTTCCCTTACTTCATCCGCAAAGCAGCACCCGTTTCCGGCGTGGAGAGCCTGCTCGACATAGATGCCGGCATCGACATTTCACGTGTGGCAGGTGGCGCGATCGAAACCACCTTGCAAGTCGTCGTCCCCGTCACCAGCCTGTGCCCGTGCTCAAAAATGATCTCCGACTACGGCGCCCACAATCAGCGCTCACACCTGACCCTGCGGGTCAATCTGCGCGACGACGTCAGCCTTGAGCAACTGGTGCGCATCGCTGAAGAAGAGGCGTCGTGCGAAGTCTTCGGACTGCTCAAGCGTCCCGACGAAAAATGGGTCACCGAGCGCGCCTATGACAACCCGAAATTTGTCGAGGATCTGGTGCGCGACATTGCCTTGCGTCTGCGTGCCGACCACCGGATCAGCCATTGGTCGGTGGCCTCAGAAAACTTCGAATCCATCCACAACCATTCCGCGTACGCGATCATTGAGGGCAAAAATGGCTGAAATCGGCTTAATCGTTGCAGGCATCGCCCTGACCTTCAGCTTGCTGCGTCTGGCAGAACGGCTGCAGACACGGCAATTGGCCCCGATTACCAGCGAGCGCAAGACGAGGCGTTCATGAAACTTGCTGTAGTCGGCTCCGGCATTGCCGGCTTATCCAGCGCGTGGCTGCTGTCCAAGCAACACCATGTCACCCTCTTTGAGGCGGCAAGCAAACTTGGCGGCCATACCAATACGGTGGACGTCTGCGTTGACGGTAAGACATTTCCTGTCGATACCGGCTTTCTGGTGTGCAACACGCGCACCTACCCGAATTTGATCGCACTGTTCGAGTATCTAAAGGTGACCACCGTCGCCAGTGAAATGACCTTCGCCGTGAGCATGGAATCGCCCGATCTCGAGTGGTCAGGCTCCAATCTAGCCACCTTGTTCGCACAGAAGCGCAATCTGGTGCGGCCCGGCTTTTGGCGGATGGTTCAGGACTTTCTGCGCTTCAATCGCGAAACGATGGAACCACTGCCCGCAATCAGTCTGGGGGCTTACCTGGATCAGCAAGGTTACCGGCGGGAATTCCGCGAATGGTATTTGTTGCCGATGGCGGCGGCGATCTGGTCGTGCCCGACCAAGACCATGCTCGACTATCCGCTCAGCACCTTTGTGCGCTTCTGCCGCAACCACGGTCTGCTGCAGATCGCCGACCGGCCGCAATGGCTAACCGTTCAGGGTGGTGGTCGCGAATACGTCAAGAAACTTGCCGCCGGGATTAGCGAGATTCGATTGGGTACACCGGTGCAGCGGGTGGTCACCAACGATGCCGGCATCGTGTTGACCACCGCCACTGGCGACGAACAGTTTGACGGCGTGGTGCTGGCTTGCCACTCCGATCAGGCGCTGGCAATACGCGCCGACGATGCCTCGGCGATCGAGCGCGAAATTCTCGGCAGCGTGCGCTATCAACCCAATCGCGCGGTACTGCACACCGACGCTGCAATCCTGCCGCGAGATCCCCGTGTATGGTCCGCGTGGAATTACGCCGCCGGGCCAGGCACGTCCGGCGAACAGCCGGTCAGCGTGTCTTACCTGATCAACAAGTTACAACCGCTGCCCGTGACGACACCGGTCATCGTCACGCTCAATCCGCATCGCGAACCGGCGCGCGAAAAAGTGCTGACTGAATTTGATTACGCCCACCCGGTTTTTGATCACGCAGCCATCGCAGCACAAGCGCGCCTGGCCGCCCTGCAAGGGCAGCGAGGCGTGTATTACGCCGGCGCCTGGGGCGGCTACGGCTTCCATGAAGACGGCCTGAAGTCGGCCTTGCTGGTGGCCAATGCGTTGGGGGTCATGGCCCCGTGGCAAACCACTGCGGTTATTGAAGAGGCGTGCGCCGCATGACACCCGTTTTGTGCACGGGTCGAGTGATGCATGCGCGCTTGCCGCAGGACGGCGGCGAGCATGCCAACACGACACGCCACGCCTTCACCTATCCCCTGTTTTTTGTTGCCGTGCCGCTCACCAGCGAAGCCAAGGCCGGGCCATGGTTTGGCCGTGACCGCTGGGCGCCGCTCAGTCTGCGGCAGCGCGATCATGGGGCGCGCGATGGTTCGCCGCTGCTGCCGTGGATCCAACAACTGCTGGCCCGCGAAGGCATCACCAGCGCAGACGGTGAGATCGTGCTGCAAACATTTCCGCGCGTCTTCGGCCTGCTGTTCAATCCGGTCAGTTTCTGGTTCTGTCACGACCGCGCCGGCGCCTTGCGGGCGGTGCTGGCCGAAGTCAGCAACACCTTTGGCGAGCATCACAATTATCTGGTAGCCCACGCCGACCAGCGCCCGATCACCGGCGAAGACAAGATTACGGCGCGCAAGATTTTTCACGTGTCGCCGTTTTATCCGGTCGATGGCGAGTACCGCTTCTGCTTCGACCTTACCGACAAACGCCGGCGGGTGTGCCTCGACTATTTCCGCAACGGCCAGCGTGTATTGATCACCAGGGTAGAGGGTTCGGTGAGTCCGCTCGACGCGTCCAGCGCCCGCCGTGCCGCTCTGAGTTTCCCCCTGCTTGCCGTGGGCGTCGTCTGGCGCATCCACTGGCAGGCGTTGCGCCTGTGGCTCAAAGGCGCTTTCTTTTTTCGCAAACCGTCCCTTCCCTTGCAGGAGACCTCACGATGACCACTTCTCTCGGCACCAGCGTGCGCGGCGGCTTGCTGCGACGCTTGTTCTCACGTCCCAATCATGCATCCACCAGCGTGTCACCGCTGACACCGGCGGCGCGCACCGCCATCGGCCTATTGCAACAGATCCAGGGCGGCAGCCTGCGTCTGCTGCTTCCACACGGGGACAGCCTGCTGCTCGGCCATGGCGAAGTCCGAGCAACACTGGAAGTAACTGACCTGCGTGTCTTTGAGCGCGCCCTCGGCGAAGGTGACATCGGTTTTGCCGAAAGTTATATCGACGGCGATTGGCAGACCGATAACCTGGCCGGACTACTGACCTTGCTTGCCGAGAACCGGCAAGTGCTGGCCCGCGCAGTACATGGTCAATGGTTCAGTGTGCTCGGTCACCGGTTGCGGCATTTGGCCCGCTCCAATACACGCCGCGGCGCACAGAAAAACATTCTCGCCCATTACGATCTGGGCAACGACTTTTACCGGCTCTGGCTCGATCCGAGCATGAGCTATTCATCCGCCCTGTTCGACACGGCGGACGCAGCAGACACCTCGCTGGAGGAGGCACAACTTGCCAAATACCGGCGCATTCTCGACCGCTTGGCACCAAAGCCTGGCGAAACGATTCTTGAAGTTGGCTGCGGCTGGGGCGGCTTCGCCGAAATGGCGGTAACGCGTTACGGCTGCCGCGTGCATGGCATTACCTTGTCACCTTCCCAGTTAGCCTACGCGCAACACCGCGCCAAGCGCGGTGGCTGGGCCGACAAAGCGCATTTCCAATTGATCGACTACCGTGATGTGACCGGCAAGTTCGATCACATCGTGTCGATTGAAATGATCGAAGCCGTGGGCGAACGCTTCTGGCCGGGCTATTTCAAGCAGCTAAAAAATTGCCTGAAGCCGGGCGGTCGCGCCATCGTGCAAAGCATCACCATCGCCAACGAGCGCTTCAGCGCTTACCGACGCGGTACCGACTTCATCCAGCGCCACATCTTCCCCGGCGGCATGTTGCCCTCGCCTAAGGTGTTCGAGAGCCGTGCCGCCAGCGCCGACTTTTTGGTGACCGATCGGTTCGCCTTCGGCATCGACTACGCCCGCACCTTGGCACATTGGCACGCCGCCTTTGACGCCGCATGGCCGCAAATTTCCATTCAGGGTTTCGATGAACGCTTCCGCCGTTTGTGGAAGTTTTACCTGGCCTATTGCGAAGGCGGCTTTCGCTCGGCCGCCACCGACGTCTACCAATTCACCTTGCAGCAACGCCAGTGACCGCAAATTTCCGCCGAGCCGCTGTCCTTGTTTTCGCCACCTTAGCGTGGTGCAGCGCTGCCCTGGCGCAACCCGCCATGCTGCCAACCACATGGCGCGTACAGGGCGAAGGCGAAATGCGCTGGTTCGGACTGTCGATCTATTCGGCGCGTTTGTGGACGCCCGTAGGCGCACCGCTGGCCAATGTGGACGTCGGGCAAAGGGATGTTGCGTTCGCGCTGGAACTGACCTATTCGCGGGATATTGCCGGCACCAACCTAGTCAAGACCAGCATCGATGAACTCACCCGCCTGGGCTGGCGTGACGAAGCCACGCTGCTGCGCTGGCGCGAGGCGCTGGCCGTGGTCTTTCCCGATGTGCGAGAGGGTGAGCGCATCATCGGCGTGCGTGAACCGGCCGGTGGTGCGGTGTTCTACCATCAGGATCGATTGACCGGTCGGCTGGTTGATCCCGAATTGGCGGGCGCGTTCTTCGCTATCTGGTTTGACCCGCGCACCCGCGAACCGAAACTCCGTGCGCGTTTGCTCGGCATCAGCGGATGAGCCGCAGCGCACAATTTTCAGACTCGCCGCACCTGCCGACTCGCGCCCTACTCGCCTACGGTGCGCTCGGCTTTCCGCTGGCGTTCGTCGCCCTGCCGCTGTATGTGCACGTGCCGCATCTGTATGCCAGCGAGCTCGGGCTATCGCTGGCCGGCGTCGGTTTAGTGCTGTTGCTGGTGCGCTTTGGCGATGCCTTGATCGACCCGTGGATCGGGCGCGTGAGCGATGCGCAGCAGGCAAGCAGCCACTACGGCGCGAGGCGAAAACTGATTCTGCCGGCCCTGCTGCCCTTGGCCATCGGCTTTGTGTTGCTGCTCAGCCCGCCCGCCGGGGCCGGCATGATCTGGCTGGCGGTAAGTTTATTGATCTGCTTCATCGGCTATAGCGTCGCCACCATCAACTATCACGCGTGGGGTGCCGAACTGGCCAATACCCCTGCGCAGCAGGGTCTGGCCGTACGCATCACCTCGACGCGCGAAGGGCTCGCGCTCTGTGGTGTGATCGTCGCGGCCGTGCTGCCGGGGCTGTTTGCCAATAGCGACGACTCCGGCTTGCGCGCATTGGCGTGGTTATTCCCGCCGCTTCTGGGCTTGGCCGCGCTGGCGTTGTGGCGCGGTGTGCCAACATCGGCAAAAAGCCTTGAACGGCGGACACCGACGGACGCACTCAACCTCCGGCAGTTGTTACGTGCCGACCCGGGCTTCGTGCGACTGCTGTTGGTGCTCGCCACCGGCGGCGTGGCGGCGGCGATTCCGGCGACACTGGTGCTCTTCTACATTGCCGATGTGCTGCAACTTGGACACTGGCAAGGCGGCTTTCTGGCCCTGTATTTTGTCGCCGGTGCCGGCGCCATGCCCCTGTGGGTGAAGCTGGCCGATCGCTTCGGCAAGGTCACGGCATGGGCGCTGGCCATGGCTGTGGCGATACTCAGCTTTCTATGGGCCGCGCTGCTTGGCCCCGGCGATGGCATTGCCTTCGCCCTGATCTGTGTCGCCAGCGGCGCCGCACTCGGCGCAGAACTAGCGCTGCCACCGGCGCTGCTGGCCGAGCGCTTGAACCAGCGCGCGGAATCCGCCGCTGAATCGCAGGCCGGCAGCTATTTCGGCGTATGGAATTTCGTGAACAAATTCAGCCTGGCGCTCGCTGCTGGGGCCGCCCTGCCGCTGCTTGATGCACTGGGCTACAAAGTCGGCGCTGGCGGCACGGCATCCGGCGACAGCCTGGCAGCGCTGGCGATCGTCTATGCCTTGCTACCGGCCATCATCAAGACGCTGGCGTTGGTTTTATTGCTACGCTGGCGAAACCACTGGGAGTTCCGCGCATGATTACTTGGCTTCGTCCGTTCTTTGTCCTGCTCATCGCCGTCACTCTCGGCGGTTGTGCCACCGTTGATGTCGAGCGGTATCGCGCGGAAACGCCGGTACTCGATCTACGCCAGTATTTCAACGGCACGATCGATGGTTATGGCATTTTTCAGAAGCGCAGCGGCGAAGTCGTCAAACGCTTCCATGTGGTCATCGAGGCGCATTGGCAGGGCGACACCGGCACGCTGGACGAGCACTTTGCCTGGTCTGACGGCACCACCTCGCGGCGCGTGTGGACGCTGAACGATATCGGGAATGGCCGCTACAAGGGGCTGGCCGATGATGTCATCGGTGTCGCTGACGGTCACGCTGCCGGCAACGCCCTGCAATGGCGCTATGTGTTGGCACTGCCCGTTGAGGGCAGCACCTACCATGTCGACTTCGATGACTGGATGTTTTTGATGAATGACAAGACGATGCTCAATCGCTCGGTGATGAGCAAGTTCGGTTTCACGCTGGGCGAACTCACGCTCAGCTTCAGCAAACGGTAAATCACGCATGGCCATGAATCCGAAAATATATGACTGGCACGGAAAACGCGTCTGGATACTCGGTGCCTCGTCCGGCATTGGCGAAGCCCTGGCGCGAGCGCTGACCGCGCACGGCGCCCGCGTTGCCGTGTCGGCCCGCCGCACCGCGATGCTGACGAAACTTGTGAATGAATTCCCCTGCGACCTCGGCTTGGCTCTGCCTTGCGACGGTGGCAAGCCCGCCGAAGTCGCGGCCGCCATGGCAACGCTTCAGAAAAATTGGGGTGGAGTCGATCTGGCGATCTACGCGGCCGGCATTTGGGAACCGGCGAGTGCCGACAACTTCACCCCAGCGCAAATCGACAGCACGCTCGACATCAATCTGCGTGCGCCGATGCACTTCGCGCAGCAGATCGTGCCGCAGTTGCTCGCTCAAGGCAGCGGCGCCGTCGCCTTCATCAGCAGCGTTGCCGGCTACCGTCCGCTGCCCAAAGCACTGTTGTACGGCACCAGCAAGGCCGC
>CAJBAP010000031.1 GCA_903950295.1 uncultured Rhodocyclaceae bacterium | reverse complement strand
TCTCCAGTCCGGCGCGAGCAAACAAACGCCGCAGACGCAACATCAGCCGTCCCGGGCGCTCTGGATCGAGAAATCCGGAAGTTATTGCCGCCGCCTCCAGATGCGCCATCAGCCCATCCACCTCTTCATGCATAGCTGTTGCTCCCGCCCCGGCAACCGTCGGCGTTGGCGCGACACCCAGCATTGCCAGGCGCAATTCGTAGCAAACCAACTGCACAGCGGCGGCAAGATTCAAAGATGAATAATTCGGGTTGGCGGGGATCAGCGCCCAGCGCCCGCACTGTGACAACTCCTCGTTCGACAACCCGGCAGTTTCGTTGCCAAACACAAGCGCAACCTCACCATGCATGGCCACCCCGGCCAACTCCGCAACGCCAGCACGCGCCCAAAGTGGCTCGGTCGCCAATTCGCGTCGCCGTGCAGTCATGGCCATGGCCAGAACGGTACCACTCAGGGCTTCCGTCAGACTGGAACAAACCCGTGCCGCAGCCAGGACATCATCCGCGCCGCATGCCATCGCCTCTGCCTGTGCTTCCGGCATAACTTTTGGATTGACCAGAACCAGACGCGAAAAGCCCATGGTTTTCATCGCCCGCGCCGCCGCACCGATATTGCCAGGATGACTGGTATGAGAGAGCACGATGCGCACATGTTGCATGTGCTGCGGGCATTCCGGCACGGGGGGTGCCGACAGTTTAGAATTCGTCATCTTTTATTGAACGGGCGTAAGCCCCGCTTGCCATGCATCCCATGCTCAACACGGCCATCAAGGCCGCCCGCCGCGCTGGCAATCTAATTAATCGTGCCAGCCTGGATATCGATCAGATCAAAGTCAACGTCAAGCAACAAAACGACTTTGTTACCGAAGTCGACCGTGCCGCAGAAAACACCATCATCGAAACCCTGCGTGAAGTCTATCCCAGCCACGCCATTCTGGCCGAGGAGTCTGGCGAAACCACAGGAGATTCCGAATACCAGTGGATTATCGACCCGCTCGACGGCACCACCAATTTCATCCACGGTTTTCCGCAATACGCCGTTTCGATTGCCTTGGCTCACAAGGGCGTGCTGGCCCACGCGGTCGTCTATGACACCAACCGCAATGAACTCTTTACCGCCAGCAAGGGTGCGGGTGCCTTCCTCAATGACAAGCGCATCCGCGTCAGCAAGCGCGTGAAACTCGAGGAAGCCCTGCTCGGCACCGGTTTCCCCTATCGCATGTTCGAACATATCGACACCTACCTCGCCATCTTCAAGGAAATGACGCGCCGTTCCGCTGGCGTGCGTCGTCCGGGCGCCGCCTCGCTCGACCTGGCCTACGTTGCCTCTGGCCGTCTCGACGGCTTCTGGGAATTCGGTCTCTCGCCTTGGGACATGGCCGCCGGTGCCCTGCTCATTCAGGAGGCTGGCGGCCTGGTCAGCGATCTCGACGGCGATGGCAACTACCTCAAGACCGGCAACATCGTCGGTGGCAATCCGAAGGTATTCAACCAGCTTCTGCAAGCGATCCAACCGCACCGCACCGCAGCCTTGCAGGCGTAAATTTGAAAAGATAGCGCATGCTGGTTGACATGGGACGTTCCGTCAGTAAAATGCGCCCCTGTTCTGCGGGAGTAGCTCAGTTGGTAGAGCGATACCTTGCCAAGGTATAGGTCGAGAGTTCGAGACTCTTCTCCCGCTCCAGAATTAGACTGGTTCTAGGTTTGCACCCTGCTACAGGCTCTTAGTCACGGAAGTGTTCAAGGAGCTTATATGCGACCCAGAATCAACTTGAAATTGGCGATGGCACAGGTTAATGAACCTGTTGCCGCCGCCGAGATAACCT
>CAJBAP010000030.1 GCA_903950295.1 uncultured Rhodocyclaceae bacterium | reverse complement strand
CGCTCCCCGCCCCGGGCCTCGATGACACGAATGGCCCCGAGACTGTCGAGCCGCTTGGCAAACGAGGGGGTCGAGGGTTCGGGCATGTGCTGCACCTTGACGATGCCCGGCACTTCCGCCGGCAGGCGGATGATGACGTCCTTGATCGCTTCCGTCCCCCCCGTCGATGCGCCGATGGCAATCAGCTTTTCGTTGAGGACGCGACTCGAGACACCGGGCAGTGGTGCTTCGGCACGCGGCGCGCTGGCCGCAGCGGGCGGACGACGCAAATGGGCGCCGCGCGCGGCGCGGATCTTGTCGCGAATTTCTTCGGTGTAAGTCTGCAACAGGCTGATGTTTTCAGCGCGCGGTTTGGCGACAAAGTCGACCGCACCCAATTCCAGCGCCTGCAACGTCACCTCAGAACCGCGCGCAGTCAGCGCCGAAATCATGATCACCGGCATCGGCCGCAGCTTCATCAATCGGCCCAAAAACTCCAGCCCGTCCATCTTGGGCATTTCGACATCGAGCGTCAGCACATCCGGGTTGAGCGTCTTGATCATTTCGCGCGCAGCGATGGCATCCGGCGCAGTCCCGACCACCTCTAGGTCAGGGGCACCACCAATAATTTCGGTGAGCAGCGCCCGCATCAGTGCGGAGTCATCGACAATAAGAACTTTGGTGGTCAAGTCTTGCGTCCTTTAGAACAGTTCTACATCACCCGCCACCGGCGCCTCGGTGAGGCGGGCGGCGTATTCTTTTTCGCGGCGGATCAAGGTGTCGTTATGCATGCGCACCAATTTTTTCACTAACACCCGGCCGGTGTGCGGAAAGAAATAGACCTTGCGCGGATAAACATCGAGCAGATCCTGAGCAGCGACCGCAATCCCTTCCGTACTCAGAAAGCGCATGACAAATTCGGAATTGCGCTCACCGACCATCGAGCTGGTGAGCTTCTCCATCACGCGCCCACCACCGAAAACCTTGGCCTCGAGGCTGCTTTTCTTGGCGCCCAACTTCATCAGATGGTTGATGAGGATTTCCATGGCGTAGGTACCATAACGCGCTGACGCCGACACTGCCGATGCCTCGCCGGAATCGGCCAGCATGAAGTGGTTCATGCCACCGATACCCTTCTCGCGGTCACGGATGCAAGCCGACACACAAGAGCCCAGCACCGTCACCATCAACACATTGGTCGATGTGACGAAATATTCCCCCGGCAGCACCTTGACCGCTTCGGATTCAAACTTGCGGTCGAAATAGCGGTTGCCAGCCAGATGTTCGACGAAGCCCAGTTCCTGTCCGCTCATCAACTAACCTTTGGCGCATGACTCCGCCGATCGGCACGTTCATAGACGGTGCGGCCAAGCGAATGGAACAGGTCGGCAGCGTGCAGGAAGCTCTCGGAATGGCCGGCATAAAGCAGGCCATCCTGATGCAGCAGCGGCACGAACTTTTTGAGGATCTGATACTGGGTCGGCTTGTCGAAGTAGATCATCACATTGCGGCAGAACAGCACATCAAGCGGGCCCTTCACCGACGGCCAGACGGCGTCGAGCAGGTTGACACGGCTGTAGGTGATCAGCTTTTGCAACTCCGGGCGAATGCGCACGTAACCAGCCTGCGCGCCGGTGCCTTTGAGGAAAAACTTGCGCAGGCGCTCGGGGTCGAGCCGTTCGACGCGTTCCATCGGATACACCCCGCGCTCGGCCGTCTTGATCACGTTGGTATCGATGTCGCTGGCGTGAATCTGCACCGGCGGCGTCAGAGTATCAAAGGCCTCACAGGCGGTGATGGCCAGCGTGTATGGCTCTTCGCCGGTCGATGCGGCAGAACACCAGATCTTGATCGGTCGATGCGTCAGGCCGATCAACTGTTTTTGCAGCAACTCGAAATGGTGGCTTTCACGAAAGAACGAAGTGAGATTTGTCGTCAGAGAGTTGACGAAGATTTCCCATTCCTTCTCGTCGCCCTGCTCGAGATGCGCCAGGTAATCGTCGAAACTGTCCAGACCCAGCGCACGCACGCGCCGGGCCAGCCGCGAATAAACCATGTCCTGCTTGATCGGCGCGAGCGAAATGCCGGCATGTTGATAGATGAGCTTGCGCACCCGCTCGAAATCGGTAGCGGTGAAATGAAATTCGCGATCCGGTGACAGCCTTTCGGATTCTGCAGCGGGCATGGCAGCAGCAATACGGGATGCCGTCCTGCCAGCGCCGACTTTTTGAGTTGTATTGGTGGTCAAAACTCTGCCCATTCTTCGCCATCATCGTCCAGGTGCGGTGGCGGGATCTGCCGGGCGGGCTTGGCGGCCGGGCGTGGCGCTGCCGGCCGGGGATTGCCGAGTTGCCGCGGTGTCGCATCGCGCAAGGCCGGTCCCGGCAGGTTGCTATTGTTGCCATGGCCTTCGGCCAGCTTGAACATCCCCACCGATTGCACCAGCCCTTGCGCTTGTTCTTCCAGACTCTCGGCCGCCGCCGCCGCTTCTTCGACCAGTGCAGCGTTCTGTTGCGTGACTTCGTCCATCTGGCTGACGGCTTGTGTGACTTGTTCGATGCCGCTGCTTTGCTCGCGGCTGGCGTTGGTGATGTCCATCACTAGTCGCGCGACTTGCTGGAAGCTGCTGACGACTTCGTCCATGGTGCTGCCGGCTTCATTGACCAGTTGCGCGCCACTTTCGACTTTATCGACCGATTCGGCGATCAGTACTTTGATTTCCTTGGCGGCCGTGGCGCTCCTTTGGGCCAGGTTGCGCACTTCGCTGGCAACGACCGCAAAACCACGTCCCTGCTCGCCGGCCCGGGCGGCTTCGACCGCCGCGTTGAGGGCCAGGATGTTGGTCTGGAAGGCGATGCTGTCGATGACGCCGACGATGTCGGCGATCTTCTGCGAGCTGGTCTGAATGCCGGTCATGGTGTGCACGACTTGCTTGACCATCTGCCCGCCTCGGGTGGCAATTTCATTCGAGGTGCCGGCCAGTTCATTCGCTTGCCTGGCACTTTCCGCATTCTGCTTGACGGTGGCGTTGAGTTGTTCCATCGAGCTGGCGGTTTCTTCCAGACTGCTGGCTTGTTCTTCCGTACGACTCGACAGGTCCTGGTTGCCGGCGGCAATTTCTTTGGCCGCGACGTTGATGGCTTCGGTGGCTTCCTTGATCCGACCTACAACTTCTTTCAGGCGTTCGACTGTGGTGTTGGTGTCGTCTTTCAGCTGACCGAAGGTGCCTTTGTAGTCGCCGCTCATGGTCTGTGTCAGGTCGCCCCGCGAGAGGGATCCCAATACTTCGGCTACCGCAGATAGTCCGTTCGAGGCGGTTTCGAGCAGTGTGTTCAGCCCTTCCGCAAGATTGCGGAAGAAGCCTTCCTTGTCTTCCAATGACAGGCGCCGCGTGAAGTCGCCTTCCGACGCGCCGACGATGATGCTTTCGACTTCGCGTTCGACCGCGACTTCGGCGGTGCGGTCCAGCCATTCGGCAACCGCCCCCAGGCGCGCTCCTTGTTCGTTGATTACCGGACTGGCGGAAACGCGCAGGTGTCGGCTGCCAATTTCGAGGTTGGCGGTGTAGGTGCTGGTGAATTCGGCCAGCAGCTTGGCCTGGTGTGCCGGGTTCTTGTGGAATGTGTCAATGTTCACGCCCACCATGTGGTCCGCATCAAAGTTCGGTAGCTGCGTCCTGATCTCGGCTTCCGCTCCCTTGAGGATGCGCTGCACCGCATGGTTCGCATAAATGATCGTCCGGCCCGCATCCGCAATCATCACCCCAGTGCTTACATTGTCCAACGCTATCTTGATCCGCAAGGTCTCGTCAGACTGACGCTTGGCTTCGGCCACTTCGAAACCCATGCGTGTCTGCATTGATTGCAGGGCCTGATTAAGTTTGCCCATCTCGTCGTCACGGCTGATGTCGATGACGTTGGTGTAGACGCCTTGCGTGATGTTGCGGAAGGTGTCGATAGCGCCTTCGATCGGGCGACGGATGCTGCTGATCAGTCGCAGTGTGGCAAAGAAGCCAATCGCCAAAATCGCGATGAACGCGGCCACCAGCATCATAAAGGCCTGATTGAAGCGCGCCTCCGAAATTCTTTCTTCCTTGCTAGCCTGCTCGGAAATGTACTTGAAGAGTGCATCCGCACTCTCAGCCGCAGAGTCATACGCCGGGTTGATCTTTTTGATCAGGATCATGTTGGCTTCGGTGTATTCCTCATCCAGAATGGCCTTGCTCGCAGGCTTCAAACCTTCTTCGACATAGACCTTGCGCGCTGCGGCATATTCTTCGGCCATCTTCTTATGGCCGTCACTATGAACATGCTTGAGGTACTCATCCCACAACTCGGTGATCTCGGCCGCATTCTTCTTGATGGCATCGGTATGCAGATTGACCGGATGCTCGTGCAGGCGGGAAAAGGCATTGACCGGATCATGCTGCAGCCCTAGCAGAACTTGCGCACGATTGTCAGCCATCAACTTGCCGATGCGGCCAATGATGCGGGCGGGCACGAAGCGCCGATCGTAAAGCGCATCGACGTCGTCGTTGGTACTAGAGAGCGACATCAGTGCGTAGGCAAGAACCACAGCGACGACCAACCCGAGTCCGCCGAGGATCACCCCCATGCGGCCACCGAGATTGAGCTTGCTGAAGAAACCCTCGCCACCACTGACTGCCTGACCGTAGCGGATCTGCAGGTTGCCCTGTTTCTTGTCGCGGAACTTGCGGTAGATCTCATCAACCTGGGCAATGGTCGCAGGATCGACCTTGCGCCGCACCGACATGTAGCCGCTCACCTGGCCGGCTTCCCAGATCGGCGTGGCATTCGCCAGCACCCAGTAGTAGTCGCCATTCTTGCAGCGGTTCTTGACGTAACCCGTCCAAGGGCGGCCTTCCTTCAGCGTCCGCCACAGATCCTCGAAGGCTTCGACCGGCATGTCGGGGTGGCGCACGAGGTTGTGCGGCTCGCCGATCAGTTCCTGTTCGGTGAAACCACTGATCTCCAGAAAGTCGCGGTTGATATAGGTGATGCGCCCCTTCAGATCGGTCTTGGAAACGATCAGGGTGCTGTCGGTCAGTGTGATCTCGGTCTGAGTCACTGGCAGGTTGGTGCGCATCTCTAGCCCCTCTTCACTT
>CAJBAP010000029.1 GCA_903950295.1 uncultured Rhodocyclaceae bacterium | reverse complement strand
TCGACCGTATCGCCATCGATGCCATCGTTCATGAGTCCCTGGTAGGCATTGACGTTCTGTCCGAGCAGCGTCACCTCCTTCACGCCCTGCGCCGTCAGTCCTGCCACTTCGGCCAGCACATCGTCGAGCGGGCGCGACACTTCTTCGCCACGCGTGTAGGGCACGATACAGAAGGTGCAGAACTTCGAACAGCCTTCCATGATCGAGACAAAAGCACTCGAACCAGCCTCGCCATCGATGCGTGCCGCCGGCAGGGTGTCGAACTTTTCGATCTCGGGAAAGGAAACATCGACTTGCGCCTTGCCGCTTTGCTGGCGCGCCTTGATCAGTTCGGGCAGGCGATGCAAGGTCTGCGGGCCGAACACGATGTCGACGTAGGGTGCGCGTTCGACGATGGCCACCCCCTCCTGGCTGGCAACGCAGCCACCGACGCCGATGATCAATGCGGGGTTCTTCAGCTTGAGCGGACGCACCCGGCCAAGATCGTGAAACACCTTTTCCTGCGGCTTCTCACGCACCGAGCAGGTGTTAAAGAGGATGATGTCCGCGTCTTCCGGGGTATCGGTCCTGACGATACTGTCGACACTGCCGAGCAGATCGATCATCTTGTCTGAATCGTATTCGTTCATCTGACACCCGAAGGTGCGGATGAATACTTTCTTGGGTACGGTCACCTTCAGCCGTCCCGGCCGATGCGATAGACCGCCAAGCTGCCAAGGAAGTTCTGCTCTTCGGTGACATACGCACCGCGCTCGTCAAGCACCAGGCGGTCACGAATAACGACACCCATGCCTTCGCACAGACCTTCGAAATCGAGCATGGTGAAGAATCGCACGTTGGGCGTGTCATACCACTGGTAGGGCAGATCGTCCGAAACCGGCATGCGACCACCCATCACCGCCATGCGGTTCTTCCAGTAGGCAAAGTTGGGAAAGGAAACAACCGCCTCGCGACCGACACGCAGCATTTCGGCGATGATCTGCTGGGTGTGGCGCACGGTTTGCAGCGTACGTGAGAGCACGACATGATCGAAGGCGCCGTCCTCGAAGCCCGCCAAGCCCCCTTCCAGGTCGCCCTGCAACACGTTGATGCCGTTTTCGACGGCCGCCAGCACATGGCCGGGATCACGCTCCACACCCCAGCCGCGAATGCCACGCGCACCCAGAAGCTGCAGCAACTCGCCTTCGCCGCAGCCGAGGTCGAGCACCGTCTCACCCGGTTTCATCCAGCTGGCGATGACATCGAAATCGGCGCGCTTGAGGGGGTGTGTCACGTCTTGATGTTCCCCAGGTAGGCGGCCATAACGGCATGGTAGTACTGGTCGTCCATCAAAAAGGCATCATGGCCATGCGGGCTGGTGATCTCGACGTAACTGACATCATGCTTGTTTTTCACCAGAGCGCTGACGATCTCGCGACTTCTGGCCGGCGAAAAACGCCAATCGGTGGTAAAGGAAACGACGAGGTACTTTGCCTGTGCTTCCGCCAAAGCCACCGCGAGGTCGCCGCCACAGGACTCAGCCGGATCGAAATAATCGAGCGCCTTGGTCATCAGCAGGTAAGTATTGGCATCGAACCAGCCGGCAAACTTGTCGCCCTGGTAACGCAGGTAGGATTCGATCTCGAATTCCACGCCAAAACCGTAGCTGCCCGCATCGGGACGACGCTTGCGGCCGAATTTTTCGGCCATCTGGTCGTCCGAAAGGTAGGTGATGTGACCGAGCATGCGCGCCAGTCGCAAGCCTCGCGTCGGCCGCGTGTTGTGACGGTAGAAATGGCCGCCGTGGAACTCGGGATCGGTGATGATGGCCTGACGCGCCACATCATTGAAAGCGATATTCTCGGCCGTGAGCCTCGGCGCAGCGGCAATCACCAGCCCATGGCGCACACGCTCGGGCAGGTCGATCGTCCATTGCAACGCCTGCATGCCACCCAGACTGCCGCCGATGACCGCCGCCCATTGATCAATGCCGAGGGAATCGGCCAGACGCGCCTGCGCCACCACCCAGTCATTGACGGTCACGACGGGGAAATCGGCGCCCCAGGGCTGACCGGTAGCCGGGTTGATCGACGACGGACCGGTCGAACCGTGGCAACCGCCCAGGTTATTGACCCCGACGACGAAGAAACGGTTGGTATCGAGCGGCTTGCCGGGGCCGATCAGGTTGTCCCACCAGCCGACATTTTTTGGATCGGCGGCGTAGGTACCAGCCACATGATGATGGCCAGATAAGGCGTGGCAGATCAGGACGGCGTTGGAGCGGGCGGCATTGAGTTCGCCGTAAGTCTCGTAAGCCAGTTCCCAGTTGGGCAGGGTGATGCCGGCGGCGAGGGCGATCGGCTCGGTAGAAACGAAACGCCGCGCCTCGACAGG
>CAJBAP010000028.1 GCA_903950295.1 uncultured Rhodocyclaceae bacterium | reverse complement strand
GGAAGAAAGCCGGCCCTACGGTTCCTTCCTGTTCCTCGGCCCGACGGGCGTGGGCAAGACGGAACTGTGCAAGACGCTGGCCGAATTCCTCTTCGACGCCGGGGATCACCTGATCCGCATCGACATGAGCGAGTTCATGGAGAAGCATTCAGTGGCGCGGCTGATCGGCGCGCCGCCGGGCTACGTCGGCTACGAAGAGGGCGGTTATCTCACCGAGCAGGTGCGCCGCAAACCCTATTCAGTGATTCTCTTCGACGAAGTCGAGAAGGCCCACCCGGATGTCTTCAACGTGCTGCTGCAGGTGCTCGACGACGGTCGCATGACCGACGGGCAAGGCCGCACGGTCGACTTCAAGAACACCGTGATCGTCATGACCTCAAACCTCGGTTCGCAGATGATCCAGCAGATGTCCGGTGATGATTACCAGATCATCAAACTCGCGGTGATGGGCGAGGTGAAGACACATTTCCGCCCGGAGTTTGTCAATCGCATCGACGAAATCGTGGTCTTCCATGCGCTCGACGAGAAGCACATTGCCGGCATCGCGAAGATCCAACTGCAGTATCTGGAAAAACGCCTGGCGCGACTGGAGATGGAGATGGATGTCAGTGCTGCAGCGCTTGCCAACATCGCGGAAGCTGGTTTCGACCCGGTGTTCGGTGCGCGGCCGCTCAAGCGCGCGATTCAGGAGCGCATCGAGAATCCGCTGGCCAAGGCAATCCTGGAAGGCAAGTTTGGCCCGAAGGACAAAATCAAGGTGGCTGTCGAGAAAGGCCAGTTGACGTTCTCAAGAGTTTCATAAGCAGTTTGCCGCTTCTCGGCGTGTGTTACCGGTAGAAGAGGTAATATCGTGCCATGCATGAGATGTCACTGGCCGAAGGGGTGTTGCAACTGATCGAGGATGCGGCGCGTCAGCAATCCTTCGCCAAGGTGACTGCGGTGTGGCTGGAAATCGGGCAGTTGGCCGGGGTTGAAGTAGAGGCGATGCGTTTCTGTTTCGATGCGGTAGTGCGCGGCAGTATCGCGGCGGGAGCTCGGCTCGAAATCATCGCCACTCCGGGCAGTGGTTGGTGCATGCACTGCGCGGAGATAGTAGCCATCGCCGAACTGTATGATGCCTGTCCGCGCTGTGGTCAGTATCAGGTGCAGGCAAACGGTGGCATGGAAATGCGTGTCAAGGAACTCGAAGTGGCGTAGAGGGTGATGGCATGTGCACAACCTGTGGTTGCGGCAGTGGCGAGGTGAAGATCGAAGGTGACGCATTGCACGAGCATGCCGATCCGCATGAGCATGTCCACGCCGATGGCACGCGCCACAGTCACGCCCCCGCGCATGCTTACGTTCCTGCCCATTCTCACGCCCATGCACCCGGCGTGGCGGCAAAGCGCATGGTGCAGATTGAGCAGGACATCCTCGCCAAGAACAATGCCTACGCCGCGCAGAATCGTGCACGACTGGCCGCGCAGAAGATTTTTGCACTGAACCTGGTGTCCAGCCCCGGTTCGGGCAAGACCACGCTGCTGTGCAAAACCATCGAAATGCTCAAAGAGCAGGGGGGACGGCGCCAGGTGTCCGTCATCGAGGGCGATCAGCAAACCAGTCAGGATGCCGAGCGTATCCGCGCCACCGGCGCGGCAGCTGTACAAATCAATACTGGCAAGGGCTGTCACCTCGATGCACACATGGTCGGTCACGCGCTGGAACAACTCGCGCTTGACGTCAATTCTCTGCTGATGATCGAGAACGTCGGTAATCTCGTTTGTCCGGCGTCCTTCGATCTGGGTGAAGCGCACAAGGTGGTGATCCTCTCCGTCACCGAGGGCGAGGATAAACCGATCAAGTATCCGGATATGTTCCGCGCTGCGCGGCTGATGTTGCTCAATAAATGCGACCTGCTGCCCCATCTGAAATTCGATGTCGCCGCGACCATCGCTTTCGCCCGGCGCGTCAATCCGCAGATCGAGGTGATCGAAATCTCAGCCACCAGCGGGCAGGGCATGGCCGAGTGGCTCGACTGGATCGAGCGTAGCGCAGCTTAGGCAGGTTAAGCGCGCAGTGAAATACATCGACGAGTTTCGTGACGGTGCGGTGGCGCAGACGCTGGCGCGGAAGATCGCCGCTGTCGTGGAGCCCGCGCGCAGCTACAGCTTCATGGAATTCTGTGGTGGCCACACGCATGCCATCTCCCGCTACGGTTTGACCGACTTGCTGCCGAAAGCGGTACGCATGGTGCATGGCCCGGGTTGCCCCGTTTGCGTGTTGCCCATCGGCCGCGTGGATATGGCCATCGAGCTTGCGCTGAACCATGGCGTGATCCTTTGCACCTACGGTGATACCTTGCGCGTACCGGCATCCAACCAACTTTCGCTCATGAAGGCGAAAGCCCGGGGTGGTGACGTGCGCATGGTCTATTCGACGGCAGACGCCTTGCAGATCGCCCGCGACAACCCGCAGCGCGAAGTCGTGTTTTTCGCCATCGGGTTCGAGACCACGACGCCGCCCACCGCAGTGGCCATTCAGCAGGCACATGCTGCGAACCTGGAGAACTTCAGCGTGCTCTGCTGTCATGTGCTGACGCCGGCCGCCATCAGCAACATCCTCGAATCGCCCGAAGTACGCCAGTGGGGCACCGTGCCGCTGGATGGCTTCATTGGCCCGGCGCATGTCTCCACGGTGATCGGTAGTCGGCCCTACGAGTTCTTCGCCGAGGAATATCGCAAGCCCGTCGTCATCGCCGGCTTCGAACCGCTGGATGTGATGCAGGCTATCTTCATGCTGGTCAAGCAGGTCAATGAAAGTCGCGCCGAAGTCGAGAACGAGTTTTCCCGCGCCGTCAGTCGCGAGGGTAATCTCAATGCGCAGGATCGGGTAGCCGAGGTATTCGAGTTGCGGCGCAGTTT
>CAJBAP010000027.1 GCA_903950295.1 uncultured Rhodocyclaceae bacterium | reverse complement strand
TGACGTAGAGAAGAAGGGGAATCCCATGTCTGCAGTAACCCGCCTGTCCATTTCCGCCCTGATGGTTGCGCTGCTCGCCGGTCCGGCGCTGGCCGCCCGTGTTCCCGCCCAGTGGGAAGCCGTTGCTGCCAGTGGCGGCAGCACCGTGGAGATCGACAAGAGCCGCATCAGTCGCTTGAAGGGTGGCAAAACCGCCGCCTGGACCCGCCTGACGCTCGATCACCCCGTGCTCGATTTCGAAAACCAGGTGCGCTACACCAGCGTACAGGCACTGAACCATTACGACTGTGCCAAGGGCAGCTTCGCCACGCAAAAGAGGGTATTCCTGCTCGACGGTCGCGAAATAAAGTCCGAAACAGTGGGTGTTCCCCGGCAAATCGCAGCCCAGTCCAGCAACCTCGATGCCCGTTTGAGCGAAGAAGCCTGCAAGCCGCGCACCGTCGGTGAAATGCAGCAAACGGCTGCATATGCAGCCCAGCAGGCCGCCGCCGCCGTTGCGGCAAGTGATGCGGCCCGCCCGCGTGCCATGCATGCCGAAATGGTAAGTGCCCCCGACGCTGCCCTGCCGCGCAGCATGAAAGTGGCCGATGTCCACGCGCCCATGCCGGCGCCAGCCCCCCCGCCGACAACCGAAAAACCGCGCATGTTCGATATGCCGTTGATCGACAAGTCGAAGGCCGAGGATCCTCTCAAGGGCACGGCGTCAGCACCCGCTGCCGCCCAAGCCCCGGCAGCAAGGGCAGCGACACCCCCTCCCCCGCTTACCCGTGCCGCTCAGGCCACACCGAAAGCGCTTGATCACGGCCCGACACCCGACCTCAGCCGCCAGCAGCGCGAATTGATGCTGGCCACCTCTGGACCGAAAGCTTCCTCATTCAGAAAGAAAGCCGCTGCTCCAGAGGAGCCCTCTGGTCCAGATTTCTCACATGTGCATTGGGGTTATGCCGGTCTGGGCGCACCCGAGAACTGGGCGAAACTCCATCCAGGCAATGCCGCCTGCAGCACCGGCAAGCGCCAGTCACCCATCGACATCCGGGGCGGCATCAAGGTCGATCTCGAACCGATCCGTTTCGACTATCGCAATACGGAGTTCCGCATCATCGACAACGGACACTCCGTCCAGGTCGATGTCGGTGAGGGCAACAGCATCACGGTCATGGGCCGCACTTATCCGCTGGTGCACTTCCACTTCCATCGTCCATCCGAAGAGCGCGTCAACGGCAAGACTTACGACATGGTCGCCCACCTGGTGCACAAGGATTACGACAACAGCCTCGCCGTCATTGCCGTGCTGATGGAAAAAGGCATGGAGCACCCGGTCATCCAGACTCTGTGGAACTACATGCCGCTCGAAGTGGGCATGGAGTCGGCGCCCCCAAATGTCACCATCGACCTGTCGAAGCTGCTGCCGCAAAGTCGCGAGTACTACACCTACATGGGTTCGCTGACGACGCCGCCCTGCACCGAGAACGTGTTGTGGATGGTGTTCAAGAGCCCGGTACAAGTGTCGCCCGAGCAGATCGGCATCTTCGCGCGGCTTTACCCCAACAACGCGCGCCCGGTGCAACCGGTCAACGACCGCCTGATCAAGGGTTCGCGCTAATTCCAGCAAGAATTTTGCGGATCGGCGCGGGCAATGCCGCCTGCGCCAGTGCGCTCATCTCGACCCAGCGCAAGCCCGGTTCGGCTAACCGGGGCCGCACCGAAACCTCACACAAGAGGGGCTGGATATGCAGTCGGAAATGTGTAAAACCGTGGATAAAAGTCGGCGCTGGCGAGACGGCATTGATGTTCACTCCTAGCCGCCGCGCGCAGTAATCAGCCGCTGCCTCACCCGCCGGCAGTTCGGGCAAAGACAACAGTCCGCCCCAGATGCCGGCCGGCGGACGAGCCTCCAGCAGAACACGGTCATCTGCGCGCAGTAACAGCAGGGTAACGGTGCGTTCCGGCAGGGATTTTTTCAGGCGGGGTGTCGGTAGTTCGGCAACGCGATTCTCCCTATGCGCCACACAGAGGTCGGCCACCGGGCAGCCCTTATCACCTTGGCAGCGCGGCCGGCTGCGCGTGCAAATCGCCGCCCCCATGTCCATCTGCGCCTGGATGTAAGCGGCAAGATCACACTCCGGCAACAGCGCCGTGGCGTCCCGCCAGAGCCGACTTTCCACCGCTGGCGTACCGGGAAGCCCATCAACACCCAGAAAGCGGCACAGCAGACGCTTGACGTTGCCGTCGAGAATCGGCTCCCGGGCGGAAAAACAGAAAACCGCGATCGCATTCGCCGTCGAGCGGCCGATACCCGGCAACTTGGCAATTTCCAGCGGGTCGGGTGGAAACTGGCCGCCATGTTGCGTCATGAGCACGCGAGCACAGGCGTGCAGGTTGCGCGCCCGCGCGTAGTAGCCGAGGCCACTCCAGAGCCCCATCACATCCTCAACCGGTGCTGCCGCCAGAGCGGCGAGCGTCGGAAACCGCATGAGAAAGCGCTGGTAGTAGGGAATGACCGTGGCCACCTGCGTCTGCTGGAGCATGATCTCCGACAGCCAGACCCGGTAGGGGTCGCGGCTCATTTGCCAATCCTGCTGCCAAGGCAGGTCATGACGGCCGTGAACTTTCTGCCAGTCGATCAAGCGTTGCGCGAAAGGGGACATGGACACGATATCTGGAGCGGGCGAAGGGAGTCGAACCCTCGTCATTAGCTTGGGAAGCTAAGGTAATGCCGTTATACGACGCCCGCTTTATCTGTTGATTTTACACGGGCATTGCATCGCTCGTGCAGTCGTGGCCGGGCCCCAAAGATTTCGGCAATATCAGGGATCATCACCATCGCCTCCACCGTAGAACCCGCGGGCCATCACGATTTGCCTCATGCCGAATAGCCTGCTGCTTCCGGTGTGATTGATGCCGGGACTGTATTCCCGCCGCAGCAAGAAAAGCGGACAATACTTCTGATCAGCGCGGATGCTGTGGTGTGGCGACTTTTCAGAGGGGCAATGAAATGAAGATCGTTATCGTTGATGACAATGAGGCCATGCGCAAGGTGTTGCGCGCGCTCTGCGAAGGCGAAGGACATGAGGTCATCGCCGACTTCGGTGACGGTGTCGGTCTGCTGGACTACGTAGCGAATCACCATCCCGACGTAGTCTGCTTGGACTATGAATTGCCTGGAGAGGATGGTCTTGATCTGCTCGTGAACATGGATGCCGCAGCCAACCAGGTGGATGTAGTTATGATCACCGGTTCCGACGATCCGGAGTTGAAGGGCCATGCCGCCGATTTGGGTGCCACGGGTTTCATTCACAAACCGTTCGAGCAGGTGCAGGTCATCGACGAACTCAAGGAAATCGTGCAAACGCGAGCCATCGCAGCACGGGCGGCGGCAATGCCCGAGGTAACGGAACCGCCGGCACCAATTGAGCCCATTCCCGAGGTAACAGAACCGACAGCACCCATTTCACCCATTGCCTCCGCACCCGAGGTAACAAAGCCTGCAGTGCCAATGACGCCCCCACCCCAAAAAACGACTGGAGTGGTGGCACGTTCTGCCGTCATCGTCGATGACAGTGGATCGATTCGTCTCTTGCTGAAGGGAATCCTCGAAGAAATCGGCATCAAGGTCATCGGCGTCGCCAGCAATGGCCGCGAAGGCGTCGAGGTGGTAAAAAAGATGCGCCCGGCCCTGGTCTGTCTGGATGTTGATATGCCGGGAATGACCGGCCTCGAGGCACTGCCGCAGGTACGTGCCGCCAATCCCCTGACGAAGGTCGTCATGATCACGGGCAACGCTACCCGTACCGTTGTGGAAGCTGCCGTTGCCGGGGGCGCGAAAGGCTACTTTCTCAAGCCGATTCGTCCGGCCAAGGTCGAAGAGTTCATGCGAAAACTCCTCCAGCTTTGAG
>CAJBAP010000026.1 GCA_903950295.1 uncultured Rhodocyclaceae bacterium | reverse complement strand
TCGCGCCAGCTATCGAGCAGATCGGGCAGTGCGGGGTTGTCGTAACAGAACAGTGAGACATTGAGCGAAGCGCCAAAAGTCGGCGCTGGCGGGATGAAATGCCCCGCATGGGGTACGGCAAAGTTACGCTCCCGCAGCAGTCCGCCTGTTCCTGACGTGAAACCAGGAAAGAAAAAGTATTTAGGCAACGGCAACTGAGGATGAGGCGAGGGCAGGCCGTGGCAGCCAGCGACCCAATCTTCGGCTGAGAGGTATTCGAGATTGATCCAGACCGGCGGGTGTGCCTGGGTCGCCATGGTGGCCAGATAGGCGGCGGGCAACTCGCAGGCGAAGGCTTCGATGACGATCCGTGCGGGCGTAACGGTAGCGAAGTCGCCCGCCCACGCGCGGATTTCGACCGGCAGACGCGCATGGTCGGGCGCGAGCAAATCGAGTGGTGCGGGATCGTCGATCCAGAGGCGCACCTGCCAGCCATGCTCTGTCGCGAGCTGGCGCGCGAGCCGCCAGCAGACGCCGGCATCGCCCAGATTGTCGATGACGGCGCAGAAAATATCGCAGGAGATCATTTGATCTGCGGACATGGCGGTATCCTACGCGGGTGTAGATGAAGGAAACGCATTGATGTTCGAGTGGCTTGGCAAACGTGGCAGCGCGAAACCAGAAGACACGGCGAGTGAATTTCTCGAGGCGTTGACCGGCAGTGCGATTGCGGTGCTGCAGCAGGTTTCTGACTGGGTGGAGGAGCAGGGCGAAGGCGGCAATCTCAGCCTGGCCTTGCTGCGACTGGCCGACACACGTCTTGAACCGGTGATTGCCGAAATCGGCGAAACCATATCCACCCAGCGTCGGGTCGGTACTGCACCCAAGTTGATGCGTACCTATTGCGAGCGCTTTGCCCGCGCTTACGCGCTGGTTGCCCGACAGTCGTCTGTGGATAATGCTGACAGGCTGTCCGCATACTTGCGTGCTGCCTATCTGTTTTCTCGTGCCTGCCGCTTGGCGCGCATGTCATACGACGCCCCGGGTGTCCTGCATCGGGAAATCATCGACCTGTTCATGAAGGCCCAGCAACATGGCCTGGCGATCCAGCGTAAATCGCCTTATCCGGGCATGGCAGAAACTTCCGTGGGACAGGAGTTGGCCATCGCCTTGCTTTGGGATACCGCGCCGTTCGATTCCTTGACGATCGATCAGGTCGAATATCTGGAGCGTTTCATCACGAGTTTCGGCAGCCGGATTGTCATGAAAAATTCTCCGGGGGCGACTGCCCCCTACGCGGTACTGGCGGATGGCCGGGTGACGGCGCCGGGGCAGGCCGATGTCGATGCTGCGATTCTTTTTGTCGGTCCCGGCCCTCTGCTCGGACAGATGGCCGGCATCGTAAAACTGCCGGATAGTGGGGGGTTCCCCGCCTGGGCGGGCACCCCCTTGCCCCATACCGACATGCAGACCCTCAAAGCGCTGGCGCTACGCATGTCGTCCACTTGGGAGCGCAAGCACGTCCAGCGCGGCAGTGCCCGGCAGACGCGTGAAGACAGCGTGCGGGTGACCGGCGGCTTTGACAATATCCGCCGTGTCGTCGCCTATGCCGCCTATGTGCGCGGTGGCGGGCAACTGGAGGCCTACGATACGCGAGACCGCGCCATCAGCGATCGTGTTCGCGAAATCATGGTGGGCCTGGAGGATGAAAAGAGACAGTTAACTCCGGTTGAGGTTCTGGCGGCGATGGAAACCATCGGTGACAGCCAGGCCGTCGAGTCATGGAGTGCCTGCGACAGCAGCGCACAAGGATACAGCCTGGCCATGCCCGGTTTTCGCAACTGGATTGCCGTCGGCGGCTTGCTGGCGGTACGCGAGAGCGACTCCATCGACTGGCATGTCGCCGTCGTCAGGCGTCTTTACGGGAGCAGTCGTGCGCGCCGCGTTGGGGTCGAGATGTTTCGCGGCAATCCGGTACCTGTCGGCATGGGCCACGAAGGACAGACCGCGAATGTGGGGCTGGCGGAAATGCGTGACGCCATCCTGATAACCGGTGATCCCGCCAGTTGGCTGGTCACGAGCTTTGCCTGCCAGTTGGGCGGAACTTATCTGGTGGCCGGCCATCATGGACGGCGACTGTTCAAGGTCACGGCGCGTTGCAGCGGCAACGCCGACTATGAGGTTTCTGTAGTCGAACCGGTGGATGCTTGCCCGTCATAGCCCGGCAGGGCTGTCCGGAAAGTTTTCTGTCGCCGTACCCCATTCGGGGCATTCCATCCCGCCAGCACCGACTTTTATGTCCGACTCCGTTTTCGACAGCAAATCCTTCCTTGCCACGCTGACCGAAGCGCCGGGCGTATATCGCATGCTGGCCGCCGACGGTGCGGTGCTCTACGTCGGCAAGGCAAAGAACCTCAAGAAGCGTGTTTCATCCTACTTTCAGAAAACCGGCCACAGCCCGCGCATTGCGCTGATGTTGCAGCAGGTGGCTGGCATGGAAACGACCGCGACGCGTTCGGAGGCCGAGGCGCTGATCCTCGAAAACACTCTGATCAAGAAGCTCGCGCCGAAATACAACATCCTGTTTCGCGACGACAAGTCTTACGCTTATATCGGCATATCTGGCGGTGGGGACGGCGCGTTTCCCCGGCTTTTTTATCACCGTGGCGCCTTCGAGAAAAAATCGCATTACTTCGGGCCGTTTCCGAGCGGACTCGCCGTGCGTGAGGGTATTCAGTTGATCCAGAAGACTTTCCTTCTGCGCACCTGCGAGGAAGCGGTCTTTGCCCACCGTTCTCGACCTTGCCTGATGCATCAGATCGGGCGTTGCAAGGCACCTTGCGTCGGACTGATTTCTGCCGCCGACTATGCCGTCGATGTGCGCTTGGCGGAACTGTTTCTGAAAGGGCGGCATGCGGAGGTGATCGAAAAGCTGATGGAGCAGATGGCACGGGAAGCCGAAGCGCTGCGCTTCGAGCAGGCGGCCGCCTTGCGTGATCAGATCAAGGCCTTGCAGGCGGTGCTGCACCGGCAATATGTGAGTTCGACCAAGGATGCGGACGTCGATATCGTCGTTGCGGTCGTCGAGCGCGGCGAACTGTGTGTCAATCTGGCGCTGGTTCGCGGTGGGTTGCATCTGGGTGATCGGGCGCATTTTCCACAGGCGGGTTTGAAAGCTGAAGCCGCAGAAGGATTGGCGGCTTTTCTGACGCAGCACTATGTCGAGCAGACGCCGCCACCGCGCGTGATTCTCGACCCCTGGCCGCTGGAAGATTTTCCCGGGAGCTTGTGTGCGAGTGGGCCGAAAAGCGAGATGGAGCGCGCCTGGCTGTCCATGGCGCTGAACAACGCCCGGCTGGCGGTGACGGCCAGACATCAGGCCAAAAGTCGGGCGCTGGCGCGCCTTGAAGCCCTCCGCTTGGCTCTCGATCTGCCGGAAACGCCCCGCCGCATCGAATGCTTCGATATCAGCCATACGATGGGCGAGGGCACGGTGGCATCCTGCGTGGTCTGCGTCGATGGCGCGATGAAGAAGGGGGACTATCGCCGCTTCAATATCGAAGGCATTCAGCCGGGGGATGACTATGCCGCGATGCGTCAGGCGCTGATGCGGCGCTACGAGAAAGTCGGCGCTGGCGAGACGGCAGCGCCCGACCTCGTGTTGATCGATGGCGGCAAGGGACAGCATGGTGTGGCGCGCGAGGTTTTCGCCGAATTGGGGCTCGACCATCTTGCCAGTGTGGGTGTGGCAAAAGGGGAGGCGCGTCGGCCCGGCCTCGAAACCTTGTTTCTGCATGGCATCTCCGAGCCGTTACAATTAGCCATGGACAATCCCGGCTTCCATCTGATTCAGGAGATTCGCGACGAGGCGCATCGCTTCGCCATCGTCGGCCATCGGGCGCGACGCGCCAAGGTGCGTAGCCGCTCTGCACTGGAGGATGTGGCGGGCGTCGGGCCGACGCGGCGGCGCAGGCTGCTGGCGCAATTCGGTGGGCTGGAGGGCGTCAAGGCGGCGACGATCGAAGACTTGTGCCGGGTGGCTGGCATCAGCCGCGCGTTGGCCGAAGCGATTCACCAGGGTCTGCACTGATGCCGTTCAACATCCCCAACCTGCTGACCTGGGCGCGTATCGTACTGATCCCGCTGGTGGTGGGTGTCTATTACATGCCCTTGCCGGTGCATGAACAGAACCTGATTGCCACGGTTGCGTTTGTGATCGCGGCCATCACCGACTGGTTCGATGGCTGGTTGGCACGCAAGCTCGGTCAAACCTCGGCCTTCGGGGCTTTTCTCGATCCGGTAGCCGACAAGCTGATGGTGGCTGCCGCGCTGGTGATGCTGGTGAAGCTCGGTCGTGCCGATGCCATCGTTGCCTTCATCATCATCGGCCGCGAAATTGCCATTTCGGCGCTACGCGAATGGATGGCGAAAATCGGCGCATCGCGCAGTGTTGCGGTTTCGTTTGTCGGCAAGCTGAAGACGACCGCGCAGATGATTGCGATTCCGCTGCTGCTTTATTTCGATTCGATCGGCCCCTTGCCGATTGCCACCATGGGGATGTGGTTGATCTGGATTGCAGCCGTGCTGACGCTCTGGTCGATGGGGTATTACCTGAGCAAGGCCTGGCCGGAAATTCGCGAGCGCGCCCTGTGAAGCGAAGGCTGTCCAAATTTCTTGGCATGATTCGGGCGCTGCTTTTCTTCAGTGCCGTTGTCGTGTTGCCGGCAACTGCGGCTGAAACCGCGACTGAGACCGGGGTCATGCGAATTGGTGTGCTGGCTTATCGTGGTGCGGAGCGGGCCATGAGCGACTGGCAGCCGCATGCCGACTACCTCTCCAAGCGGCTTGCTCCGCGCCGGTTCGAGATCATGCCGCTGACCCTGGCCGAGTTCAAGATTGCGGTTGCCGAGCGGCGCATCGACCTGCTGATGACCAATACCGGTCACTATGTCGAACTCGAAACCGGGGGCAGCGTGGCGCGCATTGCCACGATGCGAATTTCCGGTCCGCGGGGAGCGGTCGATCGTTTTGGCGGAACCGTCATTGCCCGCAGTGAACGCAGTGACCTGAACGGCTATGCGGATCTGCGTGATCGGCGCTTGTTGGTTCCCGACAAGAAGGGATTTGGCGGCTGGCAGGTTCACCTTCCCGAGGCCCGTGCCGCCGGGATCGACTTGTTGCGTGATACCCGCGAAGTGATCGAAATCCAGAATCAGGAAAAGGTGGTGGAGGGCATTCTTGCTGGAACAGCGGATGCCGGCTTCGTGCGCTCGGACCTGATCGAATCGATGGCAGCGGCCGGCAAGCTTGAGCTTGGTGCTCTCCGCATCGTCGGCGCACGCAATACGCCGAACTTCCCGTATACCCATAGCACCCAGTTATATCCGCACTGGCCGTTTGCGCGCCTCGATCATGTTTCCGATGATCTTGCCCGCAATCTGTTGATCGCTTTGCTTGAACTGACACCGGACCATCCGGCCACCCGTGCTGCGGGGATTCATGGCTGGACCCTGCCGGCCAACTATCAATCAGTGCATGACCTGTTCCTCGACTTTCGGCTTGGCCCGTATGCGGATCTGCCCGTTCGGTTCAGCGACGTGATGGGGCGCTACGGTGCGGCCATTATCACTGCGGCCGCTACCTTCATCGCAATGTTGCTCGCTGCCTTGTGGCGCGTTTTATATGCGAACCGTGCGCTCCTGCGCAGCAAGGAACGGTTGCAAGTGGCCGCCGGTGTTTTCGAGCATGCCCAGGAAGGCATCACGATTACCGATGCGCAGGGCAACATCATCGAAGCGAATGACACCTTTCTTGGCCTG
>CAJBAP010000025.1 GCA_903950295.1 uncultured Rhodocyclaceae bacterium | reverse complement strand
GGTCGTGCTAGAGTTGCCACAGAGGTCATCCGCACGAACTTACTAATAAAGGAGTGGAACATGGCAGGAAAAAATGAGAATTTCAGCGAACTGAATCGCAAGAACATGGAAGCCGCGATGCGTCTGGCCCAGATGTCCATCGAAAATTCACAGCGCGTGATGGCGTTGCAGAGTGAGTTGGCGCGCGAGTTGTTCCAGCAGGGCGTCGAGAACGCCCGTGCCCAGACGACTGCCAAAGACCCGCAGCAGGTCTTGCAGTTGCGTAGTCAGTACGCGCAGGACACGGCGCAAAAAATGATGGTGACCGCACAAAGAGTGGCGGAGATTGGCAACGATGCCCGCACCGAATTTTCGCGCATGCTCACCGAGCAACTGGCCTCCGGCAGCCAGGACATGATTGATGCCTTTCAGGGCTTTTTCAAGACCCTGCCCGGCCTTCCCGGCGGCCAGAACGCAAATGTGATGGAGGTCATGCAACAGGCGATGGCCACTGCCAATAGTGCGTTCCAGCAGATGACCCAGGCTTCGACAGCGGCGTTTGCCGGCATGAATGAGATGGCGCAAAAAAGCACCACCAAGAAGAAGTAAGCAGCTTCAGCCTTCCTCGCTGTCCTGCCAACGCCGGACGGCGAGGTCGTCAGCCTCACGCGCATCTACCCAACGACCGCCGGCGGGACCGTCAGGCAGTTCCTCTTTCTTCCAGAATGGCGCCTGTGTCTTCAGGTAGTCCATGATGAATTCGCAGGCCGCGAAGGCGTCGCCGCGATGGCTGGAAGACACGCCCACGAAAACGATACGATCGCCCGGTAACAATCGGCCGATGCGGTGAATGACACGCACCGCACGCAGTTCCCAGCGACTGCGCGCCGTGGCCACGATCTCTGCCAGAGACTGTTCGGTCATGCCGGGGTAGTGTTCGAGCGTCATGGCCGCCACTGATGCCGTCCCGCTACCGTCGACTTTTTGCTCTGCCAGTTTATCGGCCCGCACCAAACCGACAAAAGTGGCCACCGCCCCGGCTTCCGTATCCTCCGCCGTCAGCGCAGCAATTTCGGCGCCGACATCGAAATCGCTCCCCTGAACAGATATCGTCTTCATCCACCCGTTACCGGAGGGAAAAAGGCAACCTCGTCGCCATCGGCAATGGCAGAATCCATCCCGGCCATTTTCTGATTCACCGCAGCGCGCATATTTTTTGCGGTCAGCAGAATCGCATAGCGTTCGCCGCGGCCCGCCAGAAAATCACGCAGCTGGGTGAGCGTCACCACACCGGCGGGCAAATCGACGGATTCGCTGCCTGAGCCAATCGACTCTCTGAGGTTGGCGAAATAAAGGATTTTCAGTGCCATGACGCGCCTATGCTAACTCCAGATAATCGAGAATGAATGCAACGATGGCGTCAGGATCGTTCAGATCGAGCAGCGGCAGTTGGCAATCGAGAGGGGCATCGGTCGCGACGGCAACCACACTGGGGTTACCCGGCCATATCAGCGGCTTGCCGTGCGCCGGGCGATGCACTTCGAGCTTGGCAATCGGCGTTTGCTTGAAGCCCTCCACCAATACCAGGTCACAAGGGGACAGGCAGGCCAGTTGCTCCTCCAGCGTCGCCTCGGGCTGACCACGCAGTTCGTGCATCAGCACCCAGCGCGTATCGCAGGTCAGCAGCACCTCGCTGGCACCGGCGGCACGATGGCGATAGGAATCCTTGCCCGGCTGATCGACATCGAAATTGTGGTGAGTGTGCTTGATCATCGATACCGTCAGGCCGCGCGCCGTAAAGCGCGGGAGCAACTGCTCGATCAGAGTCGTCTTGCCCGACCCCGAATAACCGGCCAAACCAAAAACTTTCATGTCTCGATCACCTGTGCGAAGCCGCCCCCGGGCGTACGGAAATTCGTCGTCTGCCCCTGGTAAAGGCGCGCAGCGACGAGCTGGACCGCGCCACGATAGACGTAGTTGCGGATGTCTGCTTTGAGCTCAATCATTTCTTCGCCCACCGCGACCGGCACCGTCGAGGGCAGAGCCAGCGCCTGTGCCACATAGCCACCGGCGAGAATCTCCTCGAATACACGCTTCGTCAGTTTGTCGCCGCGATAGGCGGCGCGCGAACCAAAACCGGCCGCCGGCTTGAAAAACAGCTGCTTGCGCCGCGCCCAGAAGTCATCGGCACGCGCGGCATCGACGCCTTCGGTGCGCGGTATGCCGGCAAGCAGAATCCGGCGTGTTGCGGCATCGACACCCCAACCGACCAGCAGTGCATCGTCAGTTAGTGCGATGAGGTTACGCTTGTCGGCGTAGCGCGCATGAACACGCGGATGCGGCGTGATTGTCGCGGCTGCTTGCAAATACGCCTCGCGCAGCGCCGCCTGCGGCGGTTCACCGAAGGCGAAATCCGTCAGGCGGTTGTAGACGAGGTCGATCTTCGTCTCCTCGTACCAGAGGCCACCATGGCAGAGCAGCAACTCGTCCGGATCACAGATCACCGCCCGAATGCCGTGCGCCGCAAACAGCTTCTGAAAGCCAAGAAACTCGGGGTAGAGATACTGGCCCTGCGGCGCTTCATCGACAATGGCCACCATCTGCAACGGGCGTGCGCCATGCTCGGCGCGAAACATCGCGACGTAGGCGTCGAGCACGTCAGTGCGCTCCGCCTGCAGGGCCGCCAGCAGACCGCCACCGGCATTGGTGTTGATCTCGATGAGTTGCGGGCCGGCTGCGGTCAAATGGAAGTCATAACCCATGAAAACACCCGCCGCCGCCGTCCCGTCAGCGCCGACTTTTTCCTGCCATGCCGACAGCGCAACAACGCGCTCCACGGCGGCGATCAGTTCCTGCATGCGCGCCAGATCACCCGCCTTCACCGGCACCGTGGCAGACGAAAACAAATGCGGACGCTCGGCGAGCAGATCGGCAGGCAGGTCGGAAAGTGTCATGGGCTTCATGCCGCGAGTTTAGCCGGCCTCACGCCGGCTGTGGGCCATCGTACCCCTCGATGATGACCAGATCGCTGGTCGACACTGGCAAGCGCAGTTTGCGGGCGTCCTGATACTCCATTTGGGCGGGTGGGAATATACGCGTCACTGCGTCGACGCATCGTGCTCCATGGCAAAACAAACCACCCCATCCGCCAACCAAATACCATGCTCGCGCATGCGCCGGATAGCGTCGGCAAGGCTGATGGCATAGCCCTGCTGGTGCGCCTTGACGAGGATGCCCACCGATCCCGTCACGGTCAACCCATTCAAGCGGGCCACGCGACGCCCCACGGCTTCGTCGATACAAACCAGCGCAATACTCTCGTCCAGTGCCGTCTGTATCACGGCAGCCTCACCGCGATCCAGCGAATTGCTCAGGTATGAAGAGATACGCACATCAGGTCTGTGTTCCAGCCAGGTAGCGCCACGAAACGCTGCAACACCAGGCGCGCTATCGCCACCGGCAAGAATCTCGTTGGCAACGGCGGCAGGAACCAACACCCGCGCATACATCGCACGCAAGATGTCGAGGCTACCAGTAGCGACCGCAAGCGCGATCAGTGGGGTCGTGTTGGTGACAATGACACGCCCGGACTCAGGCATTGGCGACATCCGCATCGAGTTCCTCGCGCGTCAGGTCGATGACCGGCGCACCGAAGCGATGCAGTTCGAGCAGAAATTCCACCCGGCCGACACCTGCCAGTGCTGCGGCCATACCCGAAGACAAGCGTTTCATTTCATAGAGCTTGACGGCCATAGCCAACTTGGCCTCGCGCGAAAAATCGAGCCATGAGGACTGCATGGCATCCGGCAGGTGGGGTGGCACTTCGACGACGATGTTCACGTCAACTCTCCTGAAACATTGGCTACAAGCCGAGTATAGCCGGCATCACGCAGGCTGCGGGCCAACGCTGCCGCGCTGGCGCATGCCATTGCACAGGACAAGGCAGGACAGGCAACAACGCAGCGACTTGTCGAGGTCGAGTAACGCGTGCGTTCCATCCACTTTGTTCCTGACGCTTGGTCAGCCTATCTGTATTGGCATGAGCAGGATCGCAAGACCCTCAAGCGCATCAATCTGCTGATTACTTCTGCGGCGCGTGAACCTTTCAGCGGAATCGGCAAGCCAGAACCGTTGCGAGGTGATTTATCCGACTATTGATCGCGCCGGATCGACGACACGCACCGCTTGGTTTATCGCGCTACCAATGGCGAGTTGATCGTTATCGCCTGTCGGTTTCATTACGCCGGTTGAGAAGAAAACGGGGCCGACAGAGCCGTCCCGCCAGCGCCGACTTTCAAGCTTCAAAGAACGTTTCGACCTCGGCAATCTCGCGCGTCCTGCGCATCGGCGGCAGGCTTTGCCAGATGCGGCGGCCGTAGGGTTTATCCACCATGCGCGGGTCGCAGACCATCAGCACGCCACGGTCGGTTTCGTCGCGGATCAGCCGGCCGGCACCCTGTTTCATACTGATCACCGCGCGCGGCAGTTGCACCTCGAAGAAGGCGTTGCGGCCCTGGCGCTTCAGCGTGTCGATGCGTGCCGCCAGCACCGGGTCATCGGGCGGGGCAAACGGCAGCTTGTCGATGACGACGAGTGAGAGCGCCTCACCGCGCACATCGACACCTTCCCAGAAACTCTGGCTTGCCACCAACACGGCGTTGCCGAGGCGGCGGAAGCTGTCGAGCAGCTCGGACTTGGAACGCTGGCCTTGCAGCAGCAGCGGCAATTCAAGACCGGCAGCAGCGATGCGTTCTTCCAGCAGTTCATGGATGCGGCGCATGGCGCGCAAGGACGTGCAGAGCACGAAAGTTCCACCATTGGCAGCGCCCGCGGCACGAATCGCCGGCCAGGCAGCCTCGACCACGGCCTCGGAATAGTCGGGATGGTTGGGGTCGGGCATGCTTTGCGGGCAATACAGCAAGGCGTTCGTCGGGTAGTCGAAAGGGCTCTCCCAGCGGCCGGTGGCGGCTTCAGCCAGGCCGAGCGCTTTCTGGTAGTGGCCAAAATCGTTGCCCACCGCAAGGGTGGCCGAGGTGAATACCCAGGCACGCGGATGGCCTTCGAGTTGGCGGCGGAAGATGTTCGCCACCGACAGCGGCGTCAGGTTGAGCGTTACCCCATACGCACTAACCTCGACCCAACGCACCTGCACCTCTTCTTCGCCAGCCTCTGCCGTCCCGCCAGCACCGACTTTTTTTGCATCGAAGGATTTGGCGGTCTGCCAATGCCGCAACTGCATTACCACTTCGTTGCAGCGACGCAGGCAATTGGCCAGACCCTCGGAACGCCCGGCCTGGCTTTCGAGATGTTTGCCAAAATCGTCGAGCGTCTCCTGCAGGTGCACCAGTGCTTCTACCGCCGCAGTGTGCGTCTGCCACTGCGCGAAAGACAAGCGCATGCCCTCGTGGCGGAAAGCCAGCCGCAAGTCTTTCGTCGCCTTTTCGAGCGCCCGCGCGGCCTCCTGCAAAGGGGCGTAATCCTTCGCGGCGGCGATGCCTTCGAGCTTGGTGTCACGGGCCAGATCGAGCAACTGGCCCGTACCGACGGCCTCGCCGAAAAACAAACCGGCCACTTCCGGTAACTGGTGCGCCTCGTCGAAGATCACCGTATTGCAGGCCGGCAGCAACTCGCCCATGCCGTCGTCCTTGAGCATGACGTCGGCGAAAAACAGGTGATGATTCACCACCACCACATCGGCCGCCAGAGCCTCGCGACGGGCGGCCAGCACGAAGCATTCCTTGACGTGGGGGCACTCCTGACCGATGCAGTTCTCGCGCGTCGAGGTGGCTTGGTACCAGGCACCCGAATCTTCCGGCACATCGCCGCACTCGGCCTTGTCGCCCGTCGACGTGGCCTTGGCGAAGCGGGCGATGGCATTCAGATGCATCACCTCGGCACGCGAATTGAGCCGCCCACCAGCCAACGCACGTTCGAGGTGATAGGGGCAAACGTAGTTCGCACGCCCCTTGAGCAAGGCCACCGTAGCCGGCACGCCGAGCGCATCGCGCACGGTCGGCAGGTCACGATTGAACAGCTGATCCTGCAAGGTCTTGGTGCCGGTGGAAAGGATCACCTTGCCGCCTGCCATGAGCACCGGTGCGAGGTAGGCGAAAGTCTTGCCGGTACCGGTGCCGGCCTCGACGATCAACAGACGATTGGCCTCGACCGCCGCCAGCACTGCCTGCGCCATGGCGAGTTGCTGGTCGCGCAGCCGAAAACCGGAAATGGCCCGGGCCAGCGGACCATCAGCGGCGAAGATGCGGTCAAGATCGGAAAGTTTGGGATGGGCTGTCATGGTGGGCGCACAGGTTAACACGCTGCCTCACACGCCAATCGGCGGATATACTCGGAAAAAAACAATACTGACAACTTTTCCCGGAGGTCATCACTCATGAAACTCGAAACAATTGCCGTCCATGGCGGCTTCAGCCCCGATCCCACCACCAAGGCTGTCGCGGTACCGATCTACCAGACCACCTCCTACGCCTTCGACGACACACAGCACGGTGCCGACCTGTTCGACCTGAAGGTGGCCGGCAACATCTACACGCGCATCATGAATCCGACCACGGCTGTGCTCGAACAACGCATGGCTGAGTTGGAAGGCGGTATCGGCGGCCTCGGCCTGGCCTCTGGCATGGCGGCGATCACCTATGCCATCCAGACCATCTCGGAAGCCGGTGACAACATCGTCTCGGCCGGCACGCTCTACGGTGGCACCTACAATCTGTTCGCCCACACCCTACCCCAGTACGGTATCGACGTGCGCTTCGCCGATTACCGCAATCCGGACAGCTTCAAGCCACTCATCGACGGCCGCACCAAGGCCATTTTTTGCGAATCCATCGGCAACCCGCTTGGCAACGTGGTCGATATCGGCGCGCTGGCCAAGATCGCCCACGATGCCGGCATCCCGCTGATCGTGGACAACACCGTGCCCACGCCCTACCTGTGCCGCCCCTTCGAGCACGGCGCCGACATCATCGTGCATGCACTGACCAAGTATCTCGGCGGCCACGGCACCAGCATCGGCGGCGTCATCGTTGATTCCGGCAAGTTCCCCTGGGCCGAGCACAAGGAGCGCTTCAAGCGTCTCAACACGCCGGATGTTTCCTACCACGGCGTGGTCTATACCGAAGCCCTCGGCCCCGCCGCCTACATCGGCCGCGCCCGCGTCGTGCCGCTGCGCAACATGGGCGCCTGCATCTCGCCCTTCAACAGCTTCCAGATTTTGCAGGGCATCGAAACCCTGCACGTGCGCATGGACCGCATCTGCGAAAACACGCTGGCTGTAGCGAATTTCCTCAAAGGCCACCCGAAGGCCAGTTGGGTCAATTACGCCGGCCTCGCCGACCATGCCGACAATCCGCTGATCCAGAAATACTGCGGCGGACGCGCGTCGGGCATCCTGTCGTTCGGGGTTAAGGGCGGGATGGCAGGCGGTGCCAAATTCCAGGATGCACTAAAACTGATCACGCGCCTGGTCAACATCGGCGATGCCAAGAGCCTCGCTTGCCATCCGGCGACCACGACGCATCGTCAGCTGGGGCCGGAGGAGATGAAGAAGGCCGGCGTGTCGGAGGACATGGTGCGCCTGTCGATCGGCCTCGAGCACATCGACGACATCAAGGCAGACCTGGAACAAGCGCTGGCGGCGGTTTAAGTGTCCAGCCGGCGGTTAGCTATTGCTTGCCGCCGGTTATGCCGGCAGTGTTGTCGAGCAGGCTTTTCGTGGCGGTTTGCAGGAAGGATTCCAGCCGATACTTCAGCTCGGCGGTAGCGGGGTCACCCTTGGCTTCGGTCACCGTCCAGTTTGCGCCAAGCCGATAGTCATAAACCTTCGGTTCCATGGTTTTTGACTCGATCAGGATTTTGCTGCCGCTGACGATCGCCACGATCTGCTCGCCACCCGACGGCTTGATAACGCCGAAGCCCTGATCATCCTTCGGCAGGTTCAACAAGTCGCGGCCCCAGCACTGGTGGCGCACGTTCCCGCCCAGCCGCCCCATGATCGTCGGCACGATATCGATCTGGGTGCCGACGGTATCCCGCTGGCTGCCGAACTTCTGCTGAATGCCCGGCGCAATCAGCAACAGCGGCACATTGAAGCGGGCCAGGTTCATTTCCGTCAGTTGTTCGTTATTGCTGAAACCGTGGTCGCCGACGATGACGAAGAGGGTTTCCTTGTAGTAAGGCGCCTTGCGCGCTTTCTCGAAAAACTGACCGAGCGCCCAGTCCGAATAACGCATGGCGGTCAGGTGCTGATCGAGGGAACCATGCCCCGTCACCGGTTCGACCGGCAATTTGTCGGGGATGGGATACGGCGTATGGTTGGAAAGGGTTTGCAACAGCGCGTAAAAAGGTTTGCCGCCTGACTTCTTGGCCAGTTCTTCCGCCGCACGATCAAACATGTCCTGATCGGAAGCACCCCAGGTCGGATCGAAGACGATTGGATTGACGAAGTCGAAGCGCCCGATGAAGTTTCTGACGCCCTGCTTGCCGAAGAAACCGGACTGGTTGTCCCAGGCAAAATCGCCGTTATAGACGAACAGATTGTCGAAGTTGCGGGCACCCAGTAGTTGGGGCAAGCCGGAAAACTTGTTGCCACTTTCCGGGGTTTTCATCAGGTATTCGAATCCCGGCAGATTGGGAAAGCAGCCGATGCTGGCAAACATGCCCTGATGGGTATGCGTACCGTTGGAGAAGAAGCGGTTGAACAGCACCCCCTCGCTGGCCAGTTTGTCGAAATACGGGGTTATGTCGCCACGGGCGCCAAGCGCCCCGATCGAGTGGCCGGCCAGGCTTTCCATCAGGATCAGCACCACGTTGCGGATCGGCAGCACAACGCTTGTGGGTGGGCTGTAGTCACGCCGAACGGCCGCCTGATCCGCGTCAACCAGTTTGTCGCTGGCAGTCAGCAGCATCTTCCGCACCACGGACTGTGCCTCGGCATCTGGCAGCCTGCCTTTCCAAACGTTGTCCCGATGCTCGGACAGTTGGCTGCGCGCTGCCGACAGCAGTGACGAACTGGCGTTGAGCCCCAACTGGTTGGCAAACATCGAGTTCGTCGTGAAGGCGTCGCCCCAGCGCAGCGGCCCACCCTGCCGCAACGTGCCCCGCGCCGCGACCAGCGCCAGCAGAGTACAGAGCATGAATACCGGAATGCGGACGTACCACGTGTTCGCCACTCGATTGAAACCTTGAGCAGGTAGATCCAACACGCGGGTAAATAGATCGATTTTCTTGAACAGGAAGACCAAAAACCAGGTAGCCAGCGCCCAGACCAACAGATAGCGCAACACTGGAAAGCCGAACCAGACCATGCTCAGCACGGTCTTGGGATCTTCCTTCATGTACTGGAAGACCAGTCCATTCAGTCGTTGATTGAACTCCCGATAGAAATCCAGTTCGACAACCCCGAGGAACAGGGTGAAACTGGCAAATACGATCAACCAGTAACGCATGACTTGACGCGCTTGCAGCGTTTTCACGCTCAACAAGGCAAGCAGCAAAGGTGCACACGCAACAACGGCAAGCTGCAGATCGAACCGCAATCCGTTGAAAAACGCTTCGACAAATACACCGGCAGGGGTATCACCGATTTGCTCGCTGTTATAGATGAACAGCGCAAGGCGCAGAGCCGAGTACATCACCATCAGCAGCAACATGCTGAGCAAGGTAAAGGCGAGATGCTGCTTCAGACCAATCTTGACAGCCTTGCCAGCAATTGTCGCGTCCAATGTCAGGCCATCATGCGCCATCGGCTTTCCTTTTTCTTGCTGTCTTGCGCCACAACCAGGCGGCACCAATCAACAGCACGATACCCGCAGCCAGCAACTTGCCGAAGCCCTCCAGCACTTTTTCGTCGACGATGCCGCTACCGATGAGCGTTGCAACGACACCCTGTGGGAGGAAACCGATAAAAGAGCCGATCAGAAATATTCGCACGGTGACTTTGCTGAGCGCCAGACCGCTGTTGATCATGACACTGCTCAGCGGCAACTGGCGAATCAGCACCACCGACTTCACCGAAGACTGAATGTTGAAAGCCTTGCCGACCAGGCGATGGCTGCCGAAACGCTCCTCCAGCCAGCCACGTCCGCCGCGGCGCACAGCACAAAAGGTAATGTAGGAACCGAGCAAGGAACCGGCCTGGGCGAGCAGCAAACCTTGCCAGAAGCCGAAGGCCAAGCCACCCAGTCCATAGAAGATCAGGCGCGGCAACCCCAGCGCCACAAACACGGTCACCAGTCCCATATAGGTGACCTCGGCCCACAAGTCGTCCCCTGCCAGAAATGCACGCAAGCTGTGGACATCTCGAGCAATGCTGCCAATAGGTGTGAAATACAACAAAACAAAGGCCGCCAACCCGGCAGCCAGCAGGCTCAGCATGCGCTTGAGTTCCCGCGAGAGACCTGGCGCTACCGCCTCCAGTTCCATGTCTTCAGCGGTTTCGCCGGGTGTTTCCGTCGCCATTGTCTTGGCTTCGGTATCCCCGAGTACCTCGCTCATCGGTTCAGATCACGCGTCGGCGCACTGCCGAGGCGACTGCCCGGGATTGCCCTCTTCACGTACCAGCGCACACCGAAGCAATCACGAATTCCCCGCCAGAGCCGATTATGCACACCGTACTTCGATACACCGCACAGGCGCGGGCGGTGATTGACGGTGAACTCCGCCACGACGTAGCCTTTGGCCCGCAACAGGGTGGGCATGAATCGATGCAGACCGTTGAATACCGGCAGTTCAGGAACACAGTCGGCACGTACCACGCGCACTCCACAGGCACTGTCGCTCACGCGATCGCCGGTAATCCAGTCGCGAAAACGGTTGGCAACGCGCGAGGAAATCTTTCTGATAGTGGAGTCCTGGCGCTTGCTGCGTACGCCTGTCACACAATCTACCCCTAACCGCAATGCTTCATCCAGCATCAACGGCAGATCGGCTGGATCGTTTTGTCCGTCGCCATCCAGGGTACCGATCCAGCCACCCCGTGCGGCCTGAAAGCCGGTCGCCACGGCGGCACTCTGACCGAAGTTTCGGCAGTGCTTGAGAGAGTGGACCACACCGGTTTCACGGGCAAGTCGCTCTAAAACTGCGGTGCTGTCGTCGGTACTGGCATCATCGACGAAGATGATCTCAAGTGCTTCAGTACGATTCTGGAATGCCGCTTGAATCTCCCGCACGATCGGCTCGATATTCTCCGACTCATTGTAGACGGGAATCACGATTGAAAACAGAACGGAATTTGTTGTTGCTTGATCGGTCATTTCAGCAAGATCCTTGGGTGCATCCCCAATTCAGCCGTCCCGCCAGCGCCGACTTTTTCCTACAGCGAGCGCAGCAAGGCGTAGGTGCAAAGAGACATTACCGAATCAGGGAAGAGGCCGAACAGAGCAACTGCGGCGCCATTGAGGGAAAGCAGGAAGCGCATGTCTGGACTGGCGATAATGGGTGCCGCATCGACCGGCGCATCGAAATACATCAGCTTGACGATACGCAGGTAATAGAAGGCGCCGATCAACGAGAACATCACCGCATAGACCGCCACGGCGATATAGCCGGCATCAACGGCAGCCAGCAGCACCGAAAACTTGGCGAAGAAACCGATGAAGAAAGGCACACCGGCCATCGAGAACATCAGTGCCATCATCACGGCCGCGAACCACGGACTGCGCTGGTTCAGACCCTTGAAGTCTTCAAGATGCTCGGCATCGTAGCCGGCGCGTGACAGCAGCAGGATCATGCCGAACGAGCCGAGCGACATGATGACGTATGCGACGACGTAATACAGCGCCGAGCTGTAGGCATTGAGCGCGAAATGGCGGTCGGGACCGACCACACCGCTCATCAGGCCCAGCAGCATGAAGCCCATGTGCGAGATGGCGGAATAAGCCAGCATGCGCTTGAGGTTGGTTTGGGCGATGGCGGCCAGGTTACCAAGCGCGATGGAGAGCATCGCCAAGATCATCAGCATAGCCTGCCAGTGCTCGGCCAGTTCGAACAGGCCGTACACCAACATGCGCAGTGCCATCGCAAACGCCGCCAGCTTGGGTGCGGAGGCGATCAGCAGCGTGATCGGGGTCGGGGCGCCGTGATAAACGTCGGGCACCCACATATGGAAGGGTACGGCACCGAGTTTGAAGGCGATGCCCGAGACGATGAAGACGAGGCCGAAGACCAGCACGGTCTTGTTGGCGACGCCGAGGTGCAGCGCCTGCGCCACACCGCCGATCTCCAGCGTACCGGTGGCGCCATACACCATCGACATGCCGTAGAGCAGCAGGCCGGAAGCCAGCGCGCCGAGGACGAAATATTTCATCGCCGCTTCGGTGGCGCGCGGTGAGTCACGATCGATGGCGACCAGCGCGTACAGCGACAGCGAGAGGAGTTCGAGGCCGAGGTAGATGGTGAGGAAGTGCGCGGCGGAAATCATCACCATCATGCCGAGTGTGGCAAACAGCACCAGCAGGTAGTATTCACCCTTGTCGAGCTGACGCGCCACCAGATAATCGCGGCTGTAGATCACCACGACAATGACTGCGAGATAGACCAGCAATTTCAGGAAGTCGGCCAGCAGGTCGTCGACGAACATGTTGCTGAAGGTCAGCACCACCTGACCATCCATGGTCTGATAAGTGATCAACGCACAACCGACCAGGGTAATCAGCGTCAGCGCGGCAGTGACCCAGCGCTGGGCGCGGCCGAGGAAGGCATCCACCAGCAGGATGACGCAGGCCATGACCAGCAGGAAAATCTCCGGCATGGCCGGGTAGAGGTCAGGCGTGATGAAGTTCTTGAGCATCGTTTATCTCGTCGCCGCCACGGTTATCTAGAGCTTGCTCACAGCGACGTGCTTGAGCAGGTTGTCCACCGAGACGTGCCTGACATCGGTGAAGGGGTAGGGGTAAACACCCATGGCCAGCACGCAGAGCGCCAGCAGGGCAAGGAAGAGAAATTCGCGGTTATTGACGTCGGTGAGTTCGGCCACATGGCTGTTGGCCACTTCACCGAAGACCACGCGTTTGACCATCCACAGGGTGTAGGCAGCACCGAGAATCAGGGTCGTCGCAGCGGCAAAGCCTACCCAGAAATTGAACTTGACGGCACCCAGGATAACCATGAATTCGCCGACGAAACCGGACGTTGCCGGCAATCCGGCATTGGCCATGGAGAAGAACACGAACAGGGCGGCGAACTTCGGCATGGTATTCACCACGCCACCGTAATCAGCAATCTGCCGTGAATGCATGCGGTCGTACATCACCCCGACGCAGAGGAACATGGCCGCCGAAATAAAGCCGTGGGAGATCATCTGCACCAGCGCACCCTCGACACCGAGGGAGTTGAAGATGAAGAAGCCCAAGGTAACGAAACCCATGTGCGAAATCGACGAGTAGGCGATCAGCTTCTTCATGTCGGCCTGCACCAGCGCGACGAAGCCGATGTAGATGACGGCGATCAGCGACAGCGTGATCATCATCGGTGCCAGATAGTGGCTGGCATCCGGCGCGATCGGCAGAGAGAATCGCAGGAAGCCGTATGCGCCGAGTTTCAGCATGATGGCGGCCAGCACGACTGAGCCGCCCGTCGGCGCCTCGACGTGGGCATCCGGCAACCAGGTATGCACCGGCCACATCGGCACCTTGACTGCGAAAGCAACAAGGAAGGCAATGAACAGCAGGATCTGCGGCGCAAGGTCGATCCTGAGCTGGTGCCATTCGAGCAGGTTGAAGCTGCCGCCCGAAGCCAGGAACAGGTAGATCAGCGCGATCAGCATCAGGAGTGAGCCGAGCAGCGTGTAGAGGAAGAACTTGAAGGCCGCATACACACGGTTCGGCCCGCCCCAGGCACCGATGATGATGTACATCGGGATCAACGAGGCCACGAAGAACACGTAGAACAGCACCGCATCCAGGGAAGCAAAAATGCCGTTCATCAGGCCCGACATGATCAGGAAGGCGCCCATGTACTGCG
>CAJBAP010000024.1 GCA_903950295.1 uncultured Rhodocyclaceae bacterium | reverse complement strand
TGCCGAAAGGTGGGTTGGTCGGATTCGAGGTGATGGAGAACCAGAAGCTCGGCATCAGCCAGTTCGCCGAGCAGATCAACTACCAGCGCGGCCTCGAGGGTGAGTTGGCGCGTTCGATCCAGACACTCGGCGCCGTGCGCGCTGCCCGCGTGCATTTGGCGATTCCCAAGCAGACCGCTTTCCTGCGCGATGAACTGAAGCCTTCGGCCTCGGTTCTGGTCAGCCTGCAAGCCGGTCGTACGCTCGACGGCGCACAGATCGCCGGTATCGTACATCTGGTGTCGTCTTCCGTGCCGCAGCTCAGCCCGACCGGCGTCAGCGTGATCGACCAGGATGGCAACCTGATCTCGCAGAAAAACGACCCCACCAAAAATGCCGGGCTGGACGCCAACCAGCTCAAGTATGTGAAGGAGGTCGAGGCGCAGTACCAGCGGCGCGTCGAGGCCATCCTCGAACCCCTGGTCGGCAAAACCAATTTCCGTGCCCAGGTGGCGGCCGAAATCGACTTTTCGCAAATCGATCAGGTCGCCGAATCGTACAAACCCAATCCGATTCCGGAAACTGCCATCCGCAGCCAGCAGGCAGCCGATTCTGGCGTAGGCAATCCACCCGCCGTCGGCGTGCCGGGCGCGCTCACCAACCAGCCGCCCGTACCGGCCACCGCACCGATCACCAATCCGCAGGTTGGCGGAGCAGGCGGCGGCGGCAACCTGAGCAACAACTACACGCGCAGCACCACCATCAACTACGAGGTGGACAAGACCGTGCGGCATACGCGTGGCGGACCGGGCGAGATCAAGCGCCTGTCTGTTGCCGTGGCGGTCAATCACAAGAAAATTCTGGACAAGGATGGCAAGCCGGGCAAGGCGACCCCGCCCACGGCCGAAGAGTTGAAGCGCATCAACGACCTGGTGCGTGAAGCCGTGGGCTTCAGTCAAACCCGCGGCGACTCGATCAATGTCGCTGCCGCCAGCTTCGTGGCGCCCGAGCCTGAAATCATTGCCGAGTTGCCGCTGTGGAAGGATCCAGCCTTGATCGCCTTTGCGAAGGAGATGGGGCAGTATCTGATTTTCGCCCTGATCGCGTATCTGATCTGGACCAAGCTGCTCAAGCCCTTGTTTGAGATGATCGCAGCGGCGGCGCACCGCGTCGAGGCCGAAGAAAAAGCGGCGGCAGAATATGCGGAGGAAACCGCAGACGGTCACCACGCGCGGCGCGGCCCCTCGTTCGACGAGAAACTCAAGGAGGCGCGCGATGTGGCACACAAGGAGCCGAAGCTGATCGCCGAACTGGTCAAGGAGTGGATGGGTGGCGGGGGGACCTGAAGACGGGCTCGAAAAGAGCGCCATGCTGCTGCTTTCGCTCGGTGCGGATGCGGCCTCGGAAGTGCTCAAGCACCTCGGCCCGCGCGAGGTGCAAAAGCTCGGCCATGCCATGGCCGGCATCCGCTCGGTACCGCGCGACAAGGTCGAGGTATTGATCGGCGAATTGCACGACCATACGGCCAAGGGTTCGCCGCTGTCGGCCGACGAAGACATGATCCGTTCGATGCTCACCAAGGCGCTCGGTGACGACAAGGCCGCCAACCTGATCGGCCGCATTCTGCAAGGTGGCGACACCGCAGGCATCGAGAGTTTGAAATGGATGGACGCTGCCACGGTGGCCGACCTGATCAAAAACGAGCACCCGCAGATTATCGCTACCATCCTCGTGCATCTGGAATTCGATCACGCCGGGGAAATTCTCAAGTTTTTCACCGAGCGTCTGCGCAACGACGTATTGCTGCGCATCGCGACACTCGACGGCGTGCAGCCGACGGCGCTGCGCGAACTCAACGAAGCACTGACACGTTTGCTCGCCGGCGCCTCAAGCAACGTCAAGAAAGCTGCGATGGGGGGCATTCGCCACGCGGCGGAAATCCTCAACTTCGTGGGTCAGGCCGCAGAGACCGCCATCGTCGATAACGTGCGCGAATACGACCCCGATCTGGCGCAGAAGATTCTCGACGAGATGTTCGTCTTCGAGAACCTGCTCGATGTCGATGACCGCGGCATTCAGCTGCTGTTGCGCGAGATCCAGTCCGACTCGCTGATCCTTGCGCTCAAGGGTTCGTCGCCCGAACTGCGTGACAAGATTTTCAAGAACATGTCGCAGCGCGCCGCCGAAATGCTCAAGGAAGACCTCGAGTCAAAAGGCCCCGTGCGTCTCTCGGAAGTCGAGGCCGAACAAAAAGAAATCCTCAAGATCGCCCGCCGCCTCGCCGATGAAGGCCAGATCCAGCTGGGTGGCAAGGGTGGCGACGATCAGATGGT
>CAJBAP010000023.1 GCA_903950295.1 uncultured Rhodocyclaceae bacterium | reverse complement strand
CGATTACCGAGTTCGTCGGCAAGAGCATCAGCTGGGTCGTACTGATCGTCACACTGATCAGTTGCGGCAACGCCTTGATGCGTTACACGTTTAATTACAGTTCTAATGCCTTCCTTGAAATCCAGTGGTATCTCTTCGCGGTCATCTTTCTGTTCGGTGCCGGCTACACGCTGATGAAGAATGAGCATGTCCGCATCGACCTCATCTCCGGTAAGTTCTCCAAGCGTGGCCAGGCCTGGATCGACATCTTCGGCATCATCTTTTACCTGATGCCGATGGCGATTGCCATCATGTGGATGTCGTGGCCGGTGTTTACGCTGTCTTACACCTCACAAGAGATGTCGAGTAACGCTGGCGGCCTGATCCTCTGGCCGGCACGCCTGATGGTGCCCGTTGGCTTCTTCCTGCTCGTGATGCAGGGTGTCTCGGAATTAATCAAGCGCATCGGCTTCCTGCAAGGCCTGTGCCCTGATCCGACCGAAAAGTCGCACGCACTGACCCCTGAAGAAGAACTGGCGATGGCCATTAAAGCGCAGAAGGGAGAAATCTGATGCTTGAATTTTTCACTGCCAATATGGCGCCGATCATATTTGTCTTTATGGTCATCTTCATGCTGCTCGGCTTCCCCGTCGCTTTTGCGCTGGCCGCCAACGGTGTGGTTTTCGGTTTAATCGGTATCGAAATGGGTCTGCTCGGCCCGCAGCTCTTCCAGGCACTGCCGGATCGTATTTTTGGCGTGATGGCCAACGATACACTGCTGGCGATCCCCTTCTTTACCTTTATGGGATTGATATTAGAACGATCCGGCATGGCCGAAGACCTGCTTGACACCATCGGTCAGCTGTTTGGTCCGTTGCGTGGCGGCTTGGCCTTCGCGGTGATCTTCGTCGGCGCGCTGCTTGCAGCAACCACCGGGGTGGTCGCGGCTTCGGTGATCTCGATGGGCCTGATCTCGCTGCCGATCATGCTGCGCTATGGCTACGACAAGAAGATCGCGTCGGGCGTTATCGCCGCTTCCGGCACCCTGGCGCAGATCATCCCGCCGTCGCTGGTGCTGATCATCATGGCCGACCAACTCGGCAAATCGGTCGGCGACATGTACGCCGGTGCCTTCCTGCCGGGCTTTGTGCTCACCGGCCTCTACGTCGGCTATGTCGTTCTGGTCGCCATTTTCAAGCCGGAATGGGCACCTGCCCTGCCGCTCGAAGCGCGCTCGCTGCGCGGTGCCAAGCTGTTCATACGTGTGCTGACCACGCTGGTGCCACCGCTGTTCCTGATCTTCCTCGTACTCGGCACCATCTTCATGGGTATTGCCACCCCGACCGAAGGCGGCGCCATGGGCGCTACCGGCGCGCTGATCATGGCCATGGCGCGCAAGCGTTTGTCGATGAAGCTGCTCAAGCAGGCGATGGAAACCACCGCCAAGCTGACTACCTTCGTGGTGTTCATCCTGGTCGGTGCGCGGGTTTTCTCGCTCACCTTCTATGGCGTTGATGGTCACCGCTGGGTTGAGCACCTCCTGAGCGGCCTGCCAGGCGGCCAACTGGGCTTCTTGATCGTCACTAACGTGCTGGTCTTCCTGCTCGCGTTCTTCCTCGACTTCTTCGAGCTCTCGTTTATCGTTGTCCCGCTGCTCGGGCCTGTGGCAGACAAGTTGGGCATTGACTTGATTTGGTTTGGCGTGCTGCTCGCGGTAAACATGCAGACTTCGTTCATGCACCCGCCGTTTGGTTTTGCGCTGTTCTACCTGCGATCAGTCGCGCCGCCGGAGATCAAGACAACCGATATTTACTGGGG
>CAJBAP010000022.1 GCA_903950295.1 uncultured Rhodocyclaceae bacterium | reverse complement strand
CTGATCTCCAGAAAGTCGCGGTTGATATAGGTGATGCGCCCCTTCAGATCGGTCTTGGAAACGATCAGGGTGCTGTCGGTCAGTGTGATCTCGGTCTGAGTCACTGGCAGGTTGGTGCGCATCTCTAGCCCCTCTTCACTTTATGTCGTTATCAACCACACGTCGTGCCGTACCGCCAGCACCGACTTTTCATTAAATTCAAAACTCTGCCCATTCTTCGCCATCGTCATCCAGATGTGAGGGTATCTGCTTGGCTGGCTTGGTTGCTGGCCGCACTGCTGCGGGCGCTGGTCGCGGATTGCCGAGTTGTCGCGGTGTCGCATCGCGCAAGGCCGGACCCGGCAGGTTGCCAGGGTTGGCGTGGCCTTCGGCCAGCTTGAACATCCCCACCGATTGCACCAGCCCTTGCGCCTGTTCTTCCAGACTCTCGGCTGCGGCCGCCGCTTCTTCGACCAGGGCCGCGTTCTGTTGCGTGACTTCGTCCATCTGGCTGACGGCTTGTGTCACTTGTTCGATGCCGCTGCTTTGTTCGCGGCTGGCGTTGGTGATGTCCATCACCAAGCGAGCGACTTGCTGGAAGCTGCTGACGACTTCGTCCATGGTACTGCCGGCTTCATTGACCAGTTGGGCTCCCGATTCGACTTTGTCGACCGATTCGGCGATGAGTACTTTGATTTCCTTGGCGGCCGTGGCGCTTCTTTGGGCGAGGTTCCTGACTTCACTGGCGACTACCGCAAAGCCACGTCCTTGCTCGCCGGCCCGGGCGGCTTCAACCGCCGCGTTGAGGGCGAGGATGTTGGTCTGGAAGGCGATGCTGTCGATGACGCCGACGATGTCGGCGATCTTCTGCGAGCTGGTCTGGATGCCGGTCATGGTGTGCACGACTTGCTTGACCATCTGCCCGCCACGGGTGGCGATCTCATTCGAGGTGCCGGCCAGCTCATTCGCTTGCCGCGCGCTTTCGGCGTTTTGCTTGACGGTGGCGTTGAGTTGTTCCATCGAGCTGGCCGTCTCTTCGAGACTGCTGGCCTGTTCTTCGGTGCGGCTCGAGAGGTCCTGGTTGCCGGCGGCAATTTCTTTGGCCGCGACGTTGATGGCTTCGGTGGCTTCCTTGATCCGCCCGACTACTTCGCGCAGCCGTTCCACCGTGGTGTTGGTGTCGTCTTTCAGCTGACCAAAGGTGCCTTTGTAGTCCCCGGTCATCGACTGCGTGAGATCGCCGCGCGAGAGCGATCCTAGTACGTCGGCAACAGCGGTGAGTCCGGTGGAGGCAGTTTCGAGCAGTGTGTTCAGTCCTTCCGCAAGATTGCGGAAGAAGCCTTCCTTGTCTTCCAGCGACAGGCGCCGCGTGAAGTCGCCTTCCGATGCGCCAACGATGATGCTTTCGACTTCGCGTTCGACGGCAACTTCGGCGGTGCGATCCAGCCATTCGGCGACCGCGCCCAGCCGCGCTCCCTGTTCGTTGATGACCGGACTGGCGGAAACGCGCAGGTGCCGGCTACCAATTTCGAGGTTGGCGGTGTAGGTGCTGGTGAATTCGGCCAGCAGCTTGGCCTGGTGCGCCGGGTTCTTGTGGAAGGTGTCAATATTCACGCCCACCATGTTGTCGGCGTCAAAGTTCGGCAGCTGCGTCTTGATCTCGGCTTCCGCTCCCTTGAGAATGCGCTGCACCGCGTGGTTGGCGTATATGATGTTCCGGCCCGCATCAGCAATCATCACCCCAGTGCTTACGTTGTCCAAGGCTATCTTGATCCGCAGGGTCTCGTCCGATTTGCGCTGGGACTCGGCCACTTCAAAACCAAGCCGGTTCTGCATCGACTCGAGGCCTTGTAACACCTTGCCGATCTCGTCGTCGCGCGCGGCATCTACATCGTTGTCATACTTCCCACCTGACAGTGCCTTGAAAGCTGGCAGGACTTGGTCCTGCAAAGGCTTGCCGATCAGTACGCGTACCAACCAGAAGATCAGCACCACGAGTACCAGCACAACGCACAAGGCGGCGATCCCCAGGTAGAGTTGCAGCGAGCGGGCACTGGCATTGAACTCGTCCAGGTAAGTGCCGCCACCGATCAGCCATTGCCAATCGCCAACGGTATCGAACACGACGATCTTGCTGCGTGCCGACTTGTCGCCCAGTTCGGCATTGGCCCATGGGTAGCTAATGGTTCCCTGCTTGCGCTCGAGCATTTCGCGGATGAACTCGCGTCCGTCGGCATCCTTGGCACCGATAAGGTTAGTGCCTTCCTTGGCCGGATGTGCAATCAGTTTGCCGTAGTCTTCGCCCGGACGCGCGTCGACAACGTAGAAATAGCCGGTCTCGCCGACTTTCACTTCCTTGATTTTTTCACGCAGCGCCGTGATTTCGGCAGAGACATCGATCCCGATCAAGAAAGCACCGATGACCTGGCCGTCCTTGCCCTTGATCGGCGAATAGGCGGTGTAGTAGTCCTTGCCGAACATCTTCACCTTGCCGTTGTAGCGCTCCCCGGCGATAAGCTTCGCAGGGGCCGGATGCGCCTTGCCCAGCGACGTATCGGTCATGCGTTCGCCTTTATCGTTCTTGACCGAGGTGGCGGCACGGATGAAGTCATCGCCCTTGCGCACCAGGACGGTCGCGTATGCCTTGGTCGTGGTGGTGAACTGATCGACCTCGGCCGTGCGACCATTCATGTCGGTCTTGCCATGCTTGAATATTGGCGTGTCGCCGCTGCCCTCGACGGCAAAGCCTTCGGTAAAGCTGGCCCCGAAAACGTCATTGAGCCGGGCCGCCTCGCGTTGCATTGCCGCAGCGCGCACCTCGACCATGCCGCGGATGAGTTTCAGGTTCTGGTTGAGATCAGCCACCCCCTTTGCCTCAAGCGTATCCAGCATGTGCTTGCCGACAATCGCACCGGCCAGGGCCATGATCAAAACGGTGCTGAGCACACTGCCGATCACCATTTTCGTCGCCACGGAAGCGTGCTTCATCCATTCCTTGAAACGCCCCAGCGGGGTCGAGGAGGCAATCCAGCCATCGCGGATGATCAGGCTGCCCTGCTTCTTGTCGCGGAACAGGGCATAGGCTTTCTCTGCCGCATCGACCTTTTCTCGTGATGCCTTGCGCCGGACCGACATGTAGCCAACGACCTGCCCGCTTTCGTAGATCGGTGAAGCATGCGCCTCGACCCAGTAGTGATCACCGTTCTTGCAACGGTTCTTGACGTAGCCGATCCAGGGGCGGCCTTCCTTCAGGGTTTTCCACAAATCCTCGAAGGCTTCGACCGGCATGTCCGGATGGCGCACGAGGTTGTGCGGCTCGCCGATCAGTTCGGCTTCAGTAAAGCCGCTGATGTTGAGGAAATCCTGGTTGATGTAGGTGAGGCGACCCTTCAGATCAGTCTTCGACACGATCATCGTGGTGTCGGTCAGAATGATTTCATTGCCGGT
>CAJBAP010000021.1 GCA_903950295.1 uncultured Rhodocyclaceae bacterium | reverse complement strand
GGATGAAGCTGCGGATGTCGAGGCGTGGCAGGCCGGTCGAAGGCGGCTGCTCTTCCTTGCTCTGCAGCGCGTCGAGGAGTGGTTTCCAGTTGAGCGCCCCGCCCGGCAGTTCGATCAGCGTGACCTCCAGACCGTCCAGGCGGATTGCATCAAACACCAGCGCGCGGTAAGGCAGACTGGCCGCCGAAACATCCACCAGCAGTTCGTCGAAAGTTACCAGGGGTTTACCGTCCGGTTCGGTCAGCTGAAGCTTGGCCAAGCGCAAGCTCAGGTCGAAGGGGTTGAACTGCGGACGGTCCATGCTCAAGTGGTGACCGGTTTTTTCTGCGATGAACTTTTCCGCCTGCGACTGGATGATGCGCGGCAGCGCAAGCCAGAGAAACAGCAGGGTGACGACGGTCAGCCCGAGAGCGGCGATTGCCAGTTTCTTGAGCAGAGGGAGACGGGATAGCAAGGACGGATTCATGGATGCGAGCCTCTGGTTTAGGGGCATTGTGGAATAATGCGCCGATGATACCGCGCTTCCATTGCCCCTTCCCGCTGGCCCCTGGCGCACAGGTCGACCTGCCTGAGGCGGCTGCGCATCATGCCCTCAAGGTGTTGCGCCTGAAGCCCGGCGCACCGCTGATCCTGTTCGATGGCCGGGGGGGTGAATGGCAGGCACAAATAGTCGGCGCCAGCGGGACGGCACGCACGGCACCGGTACGCGCGACCCTCGAATCCTTCGATGAAAACAATAATGAATCGCCGCTACATATCACGCTGGTGCAGGGCCTGCCAGCGGGCGACAAGATGGATTGGGTGGTCGAGAAGAGTGTCGAACTCGGCGTAGCGGTGATTCAGCCGGTGGCGGCAAAACGCAGTGTGGTGAAGCTATCCGCCGAACGCATGGCCCGGCGCGTGACGCACTGGAACCATATCGTCAGCGCCGCCTGCGAACAATGTGGCCGCAATCTTGTGCCTTTGGTCGCACCGGTGCTTGATTTGCCTCAATATCTTGCCAATGCAAAGGGGCAAAATGCAATACGTTTGCTGCTGACCCCGGACGCTGAAATTGCGTTACGCGAGTTACCTGCGCCCACGCTGCCCATCGTTTTCATGGTCGGTCCCGAGGGCGGCTGGGATGAGGGGGAAGTTCAAGCGGCACAGGTAGTCGGCTTTCAGCCCATCCGGCTGGGGCCACGGGTGATGCGTACCGAAACCGCCGGCGCAGCCGTGCTGGCGGCGATGCAGGCGCAATGGGGTGATTTCTAGTCGGGCGACTTTTAAGGGAGAAGCGATATGTTCGAATCGGCAGAGTTGGGCCACAAGATCGACAAGGAAACCTACAAGAAGGAAGTGCCCGCCTTGCGTGCGGCCTTGCAGGATGCCCAATACAACCTTAAGGAAAACGGCAAGATACCGGTCGTGGTGCTGGTCAGCGGCCAAGACGGTGCCGGCAAGGGCGAGACCATCAACATTCTCTACGAGTGGATGGACCCGCGCTTCATCTCGACACTGGCTTTTTCGGCGCCGACCGACGAAGAGAGTTCGCGCCCCTTCATGTGGCGCTACTGGCGTGCGTTGCCGCCCAAAGGCCGTGTCGGCGTCTTCGCCGGCTCATGGTATTCGAGCCCGATCCACGACCGCATCGACGGCGGCATGACCAAGGCGGCGATGGATGCGCGCATCGACCAGATCAACCGCTTCGAAGCGATGCTGGTCAATGAAGGCGCACTGGTGCTGAAGTTCTGGTTCCACCTGACCAAGGAT
>CAJBAP010000020.1 GCA_903950295.1 uncultured Rhodocyclaceae bacterium | reverse complement strand
CGCGGGAAGCGCGAGAACACCACCGAGATCGGCATCATGCGGATCGACATGACGGATTCCTGCATGTCGCGGGTGTTGCGTTCGAGCTGGATCAGGCCGTTGTGGAGGCGCTCGAATTCGACCGGGTCGACCTGTGAGGCTGACTGCGCGAGCATGGCTTGGGTGATGACGAGTTCGCCGACGAGATTGATGAGCTGGTCGACCTTGTCGACGCCGACGCGGATGGTGGTTTCGCCCACTGCGGCAGGCTTGGTGGCGGCGGCAGGTGCGGCGCGCTTCGGCTCCGGCTCGGCAGCCGACTTTTCGGCAGGCTTTTCAAGCACCGGGGAAGGCGTGGATCGCCCAGCCTCAGCAGCTGGCAAGGTCTTGACCAGAAAACCATAGGCGCCATCGGGCGAATCGGCCAGCGCTCCAGCTTCGGCCGGAGCCTCGGTAGCGGGCACTGCGGGCAGGGGTTCAAAAAAGCCATAGGCATCATCTGCCGCTGCTTCAGGCACCGCCACTGCTTCTGGTAAAGGTTCGAAAAAGCCGTAGGCATCATCCTCCGCCGGAGCGGCAGCGGTTGGCTCATCGCCAAAGAAACCGTAAGACCCATCGGGAGAATCGCCGAGTGCGACGGCGGCGGATTCACCCAGCGGTGCAATGCGGATGCTGTCGTTGCGTGCGACGAATTCGAGCAGGCCACGCAGGGTTTCGGCATCAGGGTTACCGATCACTTGCAGGTGCCACGGGTGTTCGGCCGTCGCCGCACGCCCGGCAATGCGAACCGCTTGCACGCCCCCCTGTTCGGCCAGTTCGGCGATGAGGTTATCCAGCGCCTTTTCGGTCGCATCGGCATCGCCATCAAGCACGAAGAAGAGGTCGAGACCCGTTTCGGCAATGGCGGCAACCGGCAATGCTGCCGTCTCGCCAGCACCGACTTCTGCAGTGCCCGCCGCCGGCGCATCGCCATCTTCGGTGAGCAGGCGCAGTCGCTGACAGATCGCCTCGGACATCGCGGTATCGGCCTCACCTTCGCCCTTGTGTGCAGCCAGCAGGCCCTTGAGGACATCGCCGGCATCGAGGAAGGCGTCGATCATGTCCTCGCGCAGCCGGAGCTCACCCTTGCGGATGCGGTCGAGCAGGTTTTCGAGAATATGGGTGACGTCGGCCAGATCGGTAAAACCGAAAGTGCCGCTCGAGCCCTTGATCGAGTGTGCCGCACGAAAGATTGCATTGAGCTGCTCGGCATCGGGATCATTGATGTCCAAGGTGAGCAGCAGGTTTTCCATACTGGCCAAATGCTCCCCGGTCTCTTCAAAAAAGACCTGGTAGAACTGGCTCATGTCGATGGACATGTCGCCTCCGCGTAACAATCAGGAGAAACGGCGAACCGGCATTCAGCCGATCACTTTTTTGACAACCTCGACAAGCTTTTGCGGATCGAAGGGTTTGACCAGCCAACCGGTCGCACCCGCCGCCTTGCCTTGCTGCTTCATCGCGTCGGACGATTCGGTCGTCAGCATGAGGATCGGCACGGTCTTGTACTGCGGCAGCGCGCGCAGACTCTTGATCAACGTCAGCCCATCCATGCGCGGCATGTTCTGGTCAGTCAGAATGAGGTTGAAGGTTTTACCCTTCGCCTTTTCGAGTCCATCCATGCCATCCACGGCCTCAGTCACCTCATAGCCAGAACTTTTGAGGGTAAATCCCACCATCTGACGGATGGAGGCAGAATCGTCAATCGCAAGAATGGATTTGGCCATGGTGTAGTTCCTGTATTCAGAAAAGTTCGATGTCGCCTTGGGTCATTGCCTTTTGGTCGACCGGGTTGTTGATGGTTTGCGCCTCGATACTCTTGAGGGCGGCGGTGATTTTGCCTTGTTCTTCGCGCAGCGAGGCGATGGCGCCACGCACATCGTCGCTGGCCGCTTCGCGGTCGAGAGTGGCACCCAGGGTATTCAGTTGGCGCATCACATCGTCGAGCGCGTCAACCCGGCGGGCGATATGGGACAGCAACTGCGACACCATGTCCTGAAACTGCAAGGCGGTAATTGCCTTGCCGACCAGTGCTTCGACGGCAACAGCACTGCCGCCGAGCGCACCGATGGCCTGGATGCGCGAGGTATTTTGCTGCTCCATGGTGTGGATGATATTTTCGACCTGCTGTTTTGATTCGAGCGCGAAGGTCATGTCCTGGCTGGCCATGCCTTGAATGGCGGTCTCGGTCTGCTTTACCGAGATCTGCATGCTCTGCATGAGCTTGTTGATCTGCTGCGAAAACTGCGTGGTGCGGGCAGACAGATCACGCACCTCGTCGGCGACCACGGCGAAACCCCGTCCGGCCTCGCCGGCACGCGCTGCCTCGATGGCGGCATTCAACGCCAACAGGTTGGTCTGCTTGGCAATGGCACCAATTTCGGAAAGGATGCCCTGCACATCCTGGGCATGCTTGGCGATGCTGTCAGTCAGCTCGACCAGTTCCATGCCCAGCTTGCTGTTGCCGATCACACTGTCGACCACCTGCTGCATGACGTTGGAGGTGTCGCGCACGAACTCGTCGAACTTGATCTCGGATTCGCCTTCGGAAGATCCGGCCGTCACGGAAACGGTCAGTTGGCGCTGCTCTTCGGTCTGGGCATGCATGCCCTGAAAACTCTGGGTGAGATCTTCGATAGCTTCTTTCAACAAATCCTGCACCCGGCCGAGTTCGCCGCGCGCGGCTTCGAACTGGATGGAAAACTGGGAAGCAGCCTCACGCAGGAGATTGCGGAACTCCTCCATCAGCGCCCGCTCCTCGTCGGCATAAGCGGCGGACGAATCGACAGTCTTGTTGCCGGTGGCCAAGGCAATGGCGCGCCAACCGAGTGCCAAAAACAGGAAGGCGAACGCCGGAGCAAAGCCTGCCTCAGGGCTCACGGCGTAAAAAAACCCACCCACGACAAAGGTAAAGATCAGGCCGAACCAGAAGGTTTTATCGAAATAGCGCATTGTTCAAGAGGGGTTATTGGGCGATTCTAATACCAAAGTCAGACGCAAAGTCTGTCCTGGACGTTCAACGGGCAACAGGTAGAACGGGTGCTGCGGGAGCTGCGGATGGAACGGCGGCGGACGACAGCACACCTTGCGCATTCAACTGCTCGGCATCCGTGACTTCGGCCACCTTTTCTTCTTTGCCGTCGTTGAGAATCGCCTCTTCGGTGCGCTTGTTCAGGACGATGATGCTGATGCGACGGTTGATCGGGCTTTGCGGTTGTGTCTTGTCGAACAGGACGGTCGAGGCAAAACCGGTCACACGCATTACCTTGCTGTCGTCCAAGCCGCCGGCGACCATTTCACGGCGCGAAGCATTAGAGCGATTAGTCGACAACTCCCAGTTGCCGAAGCCGCGATCTCCCCCTGCAAAGGGCGTCGCATCCGTATGTCCGGACAGGGAGATGCGGTTTTCCACCTTGTTCAGCATCGGGCCGATCTCGCGCAGGATCAGCTTGGTGTAGGGCTTGAGCTCGGAACTCGCCGAATCGAACATCGGTCGATTCTGCTCATCGACGATCTGGATGCGCAAGCCCTCGCTGGTGATGTCGAGCAACATCTGCTTCTTGAACTGTTTGAGCGCGGGGCTGGCTTCGATCAGCGCCTCGATGTCGCTTTTCAGACCCATCAGGCGCTCTTTTTCCTTTTTCTCGAAATCGGCCTTGAGCGCCTGCAGGTTGATGGTCTTCTTGACAGCTTCGATATCGCCCTTCTTGACCTGACCATGAGCACGCGTCAGGTCTTCTCCCCCACCCTGGATCACCGAGGACGAATCACCGGAGCCAGACCCTCCCGCCATAGCGACCAGCAGTGGTGTCTGGAAAAAATCGGCGATGCCTTTAAGATCGCCCTTCGCGGTCGAACCGAGCAACCACATCAACAGGAAGAAAGCCATCATCGCCGTCACGAAGTCGGCATAGGCGATCTTCCAAGCGCCGCCATGACCAGCAGCACCGCCCTTCTTGATCTTCTTGACTACGATTGGCTGTTGGCTGTCGTCGCTCATGCGGTCTCAGTGTGTAATTGGCTAAAAGTCGGCGCTGGCGGGACGGCACATTACTTGCCGTTTACTTTCCCTTGCGCGCCTTCAAGTCCTCTTCAAGCTCGCTGAAGGTCGGGCGATCACCGGAATAAAGCACTTTGCGGCCAAACTCGACGGCGACCTGCGGGGCATAACCATTCATGCTGGATAGCAGCACCACCTTGATGCACTGATAGATCTTGCTGCCCTCGTCGACCTTCTGGTTCAACTGGTTGGCGATCGGCTCGACAAAACCATAGGAGGCCAGAATGCCGAGGAAGGTGCCGACCAACGCACCGCCGATCATTTTGCCCAGCACGGCGGGCGGCGAACCCACCGAACCCATCACGTTCACCACGCCCATCACCGCCACCACGATACCCATCGCGGGGATCGCGCCGGCCATCGCCTGCACCATGTGCGCGGGGAAGTGGGCCTCGGCATGATGGGTCTCGATTTCGATATCCATCAGGTTCTCGATCTCGAAAGCATTGAGGTTGCCGCCCACCATCATGCGCAGGTAATCGCAGATGAACTCCATCACATGGTGATCGTGGGAGACCGAGGGATATTTCGAGAAAACCGGACTGGCCTCAGGATTTTCGACGTCGCTTTCGATCGACATCAGGCCTTCCTTGCGCACCTTGGCGAGAATCTCGAACAACATGGCCAGCAGGTCCATGTAGAGCGCCTTGTTATACGGGGAGCCCTTGAGAACGGAGGGAATCGCGCCGAGCACGGCCTTCAGCGAGCGCGGCCCGTTGGACGCGACCAGATAGCCGATGGTGAGGCCGACGATGGCAATGTATTCCAGCGGCACCCACAGGGCACCCAGGCTGCCGTGCACGGCATAGGTACCAACCGCAGAAAGCAGAACGATGACGTAGCCGACGAGCAATAACATGAACGACCTCGAATTTTTTAGCCGGCGCAGGCGCGGCGCAAGCAAACAGGCGCCATGATAACGGCAAATACCACCTCACGGCACATGGAATCGAGACGCAAAAAGCAAAAAGGCACCCCACCACCAAGGGCAGGGTGCCCGGCAAGGCACAAGGAGCAATGAAAGTTTTGCGTCAGGCAGCCACGACTTCAGCAACCACAGCGGGACGGCGCGTCTTGCCGGCACGGGCCGGCATGTGGCACAGGCCACAAACGTAGTCACGCTTCGGGTCATGCGCATGCGCCACGAAGTCGCCGCCACAGGTCTTGCAGCGGGTCATCTGGAGCATGCCGGCATCGAAAAAGCGCACCATGGTCCAGGCACGCGTCAGCGACAGCACGCTTTCCATGCTGGAACGCTTGATCTGCTCGCCGTAAAGACGATACGCCTTGATGACGCGCTCAAGATCTCCCAAGCCGGTGTGGCGCTCGAGGAAATTGAAGTAGGCCATGAACAGCGAGGCATGCACGTTCGGCTGCCAGGTCATGAACCAGTCGGTCGAGAACGGCAGCATGCCCTTGGGGGGCGAAACGCCACGCACTTCTTTATAGAGCTTGAGCAAACGCTCGCGGGAAAGATTGGTTTCGGCCTCAAGCAGTTGCAAACGAGCGCCGAGTTCGATGAGTTCAATGGCGAGACCAATATCCTTCGCCTCCGTGATCACGGATTTATTACGCATGGGAGCCTCCTGAATTCTTTTGGGATTGTCTGGGATCAGGCCACGGACTCGACCGGCCTGCCGGCGGCGAGAATCGCAGCGTGAATGTGACCAACACCGCGCTCACGCTCGTGATTGGCCAACAGATCGATCAACAGAGAATCGTCAAAACGGAAGCTGCACAACAGCATGTCGGAACTGGCCATTTTCAGAACCTGCCCCGGGGTAAGAGTTTCCAGAATGTCGGCAATCTCCTCGCTGATACCAAGACGAAACACGGCGGCTTCCCGATCGGAACGAACCATGTTTTGCGCCAGCATCAGGTAGGCAAGATTGACTTCCTTTATGTCATTGTAGGTGTCAGTCGATTTCAT
>CAJBAP010000019.1 GCA_903950295.1 uncultured Rhodocyclaceae bacterium | reverse complement strand
GTTTCGCCGATGTTTGACAAGCTGATGCAGCCCCACGGCTTCACCAAGGAGCATGCCGAGCCGCGCAGTCACGTCTTCATGACCCTGGATCACCTGATCGTCGACCGTTCTTATGGCGGCCGCTTCCAAATGAAGGACTGGACCTACATCACCGATGCCAAGAGTGCCGTAGCCGATCTGTGGAACGTCATCCTGAAGGATCGCGAGCCCGGCAATACCGACCAGAAGGCTTTCATGCCGCAGGTAGCCACGGCGGCCAACCCGGTCTGCATGAACTGCAAATCCTTCGACAACATCCTGCGCTGGAAGTACATGGGCGATCCGGACCCGAAGGCCAAGTGGAGCCGTGTTTCCAAGCCGGCCGAGTTCGCTCGCGACATTACCCATGCGCTGAACTGCTTCATGTGTCATGACCCGCACTCATCCGCTCCGCGTGTTGCGCGCGATGCGCTGATCCAGGCGGTGGTCGATCGCGGCGAAGGCACCTATCCGTACGACAAGGCCAAGAGCGAAAAGAACCCGATGAAAAAGGTTACCTTCCGCGACGGTTTCCGCGCCATCGGTCTGCTGTCCAAGCCTGACTCCAACGTCATGTGCGCCCAGTGCCACGTCGAGTACAACTGCAACCCCGGCATCGAGCCAAATGCAGGTCCGGATGGCAAGGACAAGCCGGTCACCATGGCCGACCAGCGTACCAACCTGTTCCAGTGGACCAAGGTTTCGGAGTACAACACGAAGATGCGCGAGAAGTTCGGCAACTTCAAGGACTTCCGTCACGCCATCACAGGGGCGGCACTATCGAAGATGCAGCACCCGGAAACCGAGACCTTCTGGATGTCCAAGCATGAGCGCGAAGGCGTCGAGTGCAAGGACTGCCACATGAAGAAGATCGAGAAGAACGGCAAGACCTTCACCGATCACCAGCAGCAGTCGCCGCGCAAGATGCTCAAGGAAACTTGCGTGAAGTGCCACGGTGAAATGACGGAAGAGAACGCCAAGTACCAGATCGATGCGATCCAGAACTACACCCGCGGCAAGATCGTCAAGGCCGAGTTCTGGCTGGCCCAGTTGATCGACACCTTCGTGCGTGCCTACGACGCCGGCGTGCCGCGCAACTCCGATGCTGTGAAAGCCGCTCAGAAGTTCCACGACGAAGCCCAGACCAAGTGGGAATGGTGGACGGCCGAGAACTCCGTCGGCTTCCATAACCCGCAGGATGCGCGCCAGTCACTAACCGAGTCGGTCACAGCCTCTCAGGCTGGTATCAAGGCGCTGAACGACGCGATCGCTGCACTGAAGGCACCCCCGGTAGCGGCAGCCACTCCTGCAGCAGCCGCCAAGTAATTCTGTTCTAAACGGTAACATCGGGGCGCGGAATTCCGCGCCCCTCTTTTTTTCATCGAGCTGAATCATGATTCCGGAACTTGGCCATGTTGCTTTGATCGTTGCCTTGCAGCTTGCACTGCTGCAAGGCATTCTTGGATTGGCCGGCGCCTCCCGCGCCAACCCGGCATGGATGGCCATGGCGCGTGGCGCTGCCGCCGGCCAGTTGCTGTTTGTCGCGGCAGGCTTTCTCGTCCTCGTCTGGTCGTTTCTGATCAACGACTTTTCCGTGATGAACGTCGCCGACCATTCGTCACGTTTCCTGCCGGTGGAATACCGCATCACGGCGGCCTGGGGTTCGCACGAAGGCTCCTTCCTGCTGTGGACCTTGCTGATGTCGACCTGGACCTTCGCCGTCGTTCTGCTGGGGCGCAAGTTGCCTGCCGATCTGCATGCCCGCGTGATCGGCATCATGGGGCTGCTGAGCTTCTGCTTTCTCGCCTACATCCTGTTCACCTCGAATCCTTTCATGCGCTTGCAGCCCCCGCCGGTGAACGGCAGCGACCTGAATCCGCTGTTGCAGGATCCGGGCATGATCATCCATCCCCCGCTGCTCTACATGGGCTATGTCGGCTTCTCGGTGGCCTTCGCTTTCGCCATCGCCGCGCTGATTTCCGGCAAGCTCGACGCGGCCTGGGCGCACTGGGTGCGCCCCTGGACGCTGATGGCCGGGGTATTCCTCACGCTGGGCATCATGGTCGGCTCCTGGTGGGCCTACTACGAACTGGGCTGGGGCGGTTGGTGGTTCTGGGACCCGAGCGAGAATGCCTCGCTGATGCCCTGGCTGGCCGGCACGGCGCTGGTCCATTCGTTGATGGTGACCGAGCAGCGCGGCGCCTTGCGCGTGTGGACTGTGTTTCTGTCGCTGACTGCGTTCGCCCTCTCGCTGGTCGGCACCTTTCTGGTCCGCTCGGGCGTACTCTCGTCGGTGCATGCCTTCGCGCTCGATCCCTTGCGCGGCCTGTTCATCCTGGTGTTTCTCTGCATTCTCATCGGCGCCTCACTGATTCTTTTCGCGAAGCGTGCCGGTACGGTGAAGACGGTGGGCAACTTCGGTATGGTGTCGCGCGAAACCGCGCTGCTGACCGGCAACGTTCTGCTCCTGGCGGCGCTGGCCACGGTGTTGCTGGGCACGCTGTATCCGTTGATCCTCGACGCCTTTGGCCTCGGCAAGATTTCCGTTGGCCCGCCGTATTTCAATACCGTGTTTGTACCGATGATGGTGCCAGTGCTGTTGCTGCTGGGCATTGCGCCGTGGATGCGCTGGGGTCAGGAAAGTCTGCCAGCGTTGCTCAAGCGTTTGCGCTGGCAAGCCGTGGCCGCCGTGCTAACCGGCCTTGTGATCCCCTTCGCCTTCGGCGGCTGGCGCTGGCAGGCGGCGCTGGGTCTGGCGCTGGCGGCGTGGATGATCCTCGCCACGCTCTCCGGCCTGATCGTGCGCCGCCGGGTCGCCGGTGCGTTGCCGCTTTCTGCCTATGGCATGGGCTGCGCCCACGTCGGGCTGGCCATTGGCGTCATCGGCATGGGACTGGTGTCCGCTTACCAGAGCGAGAAGACCGTCGCCATGGAGAGTGGCGATAACGCCAGTCTCGGTCAGTACGAGTTTGTCTTCCTTGGCGCGGAGGAGGTGCCCGCCGCCAACTATTCGGCGATGCGCGGCACCGTCGAGTTGAAAAAGGATGGCCAGTTGGTCACCACACTGTTGCCGGAAAAGCGCATCTATCGCAGCTCGCAGATGACGATGACCGAGGCAGGGATTCGTTACGGCTTTCTGGGCGACGTCTATGTCGCCATGGGCGAGCCACTGCCGGGCGGTACCTGGAGCGTACAAATGTATCTGAAGCCTTTCGTCGGCTGGTTGTGGGGCGGGGCGCTGTTGATGGCCTTGGGCGGTTTGCTGGCCGCCTTTGGGGCGCGTAACAAGGGAGCAGGCAAATGAGTTTATGGATCGGGGTAGGTGCTTTCACCGTCGTCGCACTGCTGTTCCTGCTGGTGCCGCTATGGCAACAAAAGTCGGCGCTGGCGGGACGGCAACCGGCGTTCCGCTGGTCTGCCGTCGGGGTGCTGGGTGTGCTGCCGGCGCTGACGGTCGGTCTGTATCTCTATCTGGGCGCACCAGGCATTCTCACTGAGCAGGCGCTCACCCAGGCCCAGACCAACTACGACGTCGACGGCATGGTGAAGGCGCTGGAAGACAAACTGAAAGACACGCCCAACGATCCCGAGGGCTGGTATGCGCTCGGCCGCGCCTACATCGCTTTCGAGCGTTATGCGGAGGCCGAAGAGGTCTTGCGCAAAGCGACGGGGCAGGCTCCCAAAGATGCGCGCATCATCGCCCAGTATGCCGAGGCCATGGCGCTCAAGCAGGGCAGCCTGGAGGGACGGCCGTTGGAACTGATCCAGGAAGCACTGGAAATCAGTTATGAAGAGGAAAAGGCGCTAGAG
>CAJBAP010000018.1 GCA_903950295.1 uncultured Rhodocyclaceae bacterium | reverse complement strand
GCGGGTGTGCTGCAGATTCCCGTCAACGACAAGAAGGGGCTGAGCTTTGCCCGCGGGCTGCGCTCCATCCTGCGCCACGATCCGGACAAGATCATGATCGGCGAGATTCGCGACGCCGAGACCGCCGAGATCGCCGTGCAATCGGCGCTGACCGGCCACCTGGTGTTGTCGACGGTGCATGCCAACAACGTCTTCGACGTGTTCAGCCGCTTCGCCCACATGGGCATCGACCCCTATACCTTGACCTCGGCGCTCAACGGTGTCTGGGCGCAGCGCCTGCTGCGCACGGTCTGCCCGCATTGCGCCGAAACTGTTACCCCGTCTTCACGCGACATCGCCGCCCTCAACCTGCTCCCGGAGGATGCCGCCGGCAGCTTCCGCCAGGGCAGGGGGTGTGGCGAGTGTCGCGGCACCGGCTATCGGGGGCGTCGGGCGGTTGCCGAGATCCTGGCACTCGACGACCGCCTGCGTACCCTGATAGCCCAACGCGCGCCGCTGGCCGAGATCAAGGCCGAGGCGCGGCTTCAGGGTACGCGCAGCCTGCGTGATGCCGCCCTGCAACTGGCCCGCGAGGGCTTCACCACGCTCGAGGAGGTGGCCCGTGTCACTCTTCAACACTGAGACAACAGCCGAACTGCGCATTTCACGTCAGGGCCCGGCACCGTTGCCGGATCCGCCCAAGCCGGGCGCCGAGCTCGACATCCTGATCTCCGATGCGCTGACCCGCTACTGGATTCTGGCGCGCCCGGAAGGTTTGGCGGGTACCGCCGAGCTCGATCTTTACGCCGCCGATCGATTCAACGCAATCTTCGGCGATGATCCGGCCGCATGGGTGCTGCGCGTCGATCCCTTGCCCCGCTCGAGCCACTGGCTGGCTTGTGCCGTTCCTTCACTGTTTGCCGTCGATCTGCCGCGCAGCGCAGCAGATCGCGGCTGGCAGGTGCGCCGGATACAGCCGCGCTTTGTCCGTGATTTCAATCATCACTGTGCCGGTTTGCCGCGTGATGCGGCGTTTTGCGTCGCCTCGAGCGAGAGCACGACGATCGGCCTGATCGCCGATGGCAACTGGCGCGACATTCGCGTGCATCCACCACTGGGTCGCACTACGGCAAGCTTCGACACCCTGTTGCGGCGCGACTGCCGCCAGGCCGGCATGACGACCGATGGCCTGCGCCCCGTCGTCGTCGGCTCCCAGCGGGGGGCTGCCCGATGAAACCGCTCGCCATCGATTTCGCCCCGCGTCGCGCCCTGCCGCAGCGGACCGGCTGGCTGGCCGGTGGTGCCAGCGTCTTGCTCGCTGCCGTATCGAGTCTGGCCTGGTTGCCGGCGCTGCCCGTCGAGGCCAGTCACATGGCCGAAGTAATCACCCGGCGCCTGCCGAACGCCGCAGAGGCGCAAGCCGCTGATGCGGCAGTAGAGGCGCTCAATCTGCCCTGGCTGGATACGCTCGATGCGCTCGCTGAAGTATTTTGCGAAAACAGCGCTGCCGTGCTGCTCAACCTGGAGAGTGACGCGCAGCATGCGGTCATTCGGCTGAGTGGCGAGGCGAGGAATGGGGATGCCGTACTGGCGCTGCCCGCAAAATTGCGTGCGGCAGCCCCCTTCGTGGCGGCCAAGCTACTGAGCCAGGACGTGCAGGACAGTGCCAGTGGCTGGCCGGTGCGTTTCGCCATCGAACTGCGCCTGCGGGGTAGCGCATGAATCTTCGTCTCGAACTCGAGCTCCTGCTGCGGCGCCATGGTTGGCCGCTGCTGCTGGTGCTGGCCGTGCTGGCCGGCGCTGGCGTCGCCGTGTTGCTTCAGTTTGCACCGCAGGGCCGGGCACCGGACGTGGTGGCGGCAACCGATGGCAGCCGGCAGCTGGAAATGCATCACCGTGCTTTCCGTGCCGTCCTGATTTCGCGCGACGAACTCGAGTCGCGACAACGTGATGTGCTCGAGTCGGCGCTGCGCTACGGCCTCGCTGCCGGCCGTATCGACTACGGCTTTGAAACCCGTGGCACGGATCAGTTCGGGGTGGCCACCCTGCAATTGCCGCTACGCGGAAACTATACGGATTTCCGCAGTTTCCTCGCCGCAGTGTTGGCGGCACAACCGGCACTCGCCATCGATGACCTGACAATCCAGCGTGTCCCGGGTGGCAGCGGCGTCGAGGCACGCCTCAAGCTGGCATTTCTCACCGTGAGCGGGATGGAGTCGGGCCGATGAAATCACGCCGTCTGCCGTGGTTGCTGCTGGCGCTCGTAACCACTGCTGCGCTCGCCGCCCTCGGTGATGCACCCACCGATGCTACCGTGCCGGTAACGGCGGTGGCAAATGTGGCGGCGGTCATGCCGACCATCCGCGCCCTCAAGTCGCGCGCCGAAATTCCAGGGCAGGGCGGCGATCCATTTTCGGCCACAGCGCCGCCGGCCCCGCTGGAGCCCGCCACCACCACGATCAGTGCCGTCCCGCCAGCGCCGACTTTTGTCGCACCTTTGCCGTGGCGCGTCATCGGCAAGCAGCTTGCCGATGAGGAAGGCTGGACGGTCTTCCTTGCCCACGGCAATGCGACGCTGGTCGTGCGTACGGGCGACATGCTGGACGACAACTATCGCGTTGTCGCGATCAAGCCGCCGACGCTGACCTTGCAACACTTGAAACGCAATACCCGTCGGACGCTCGACATTGGAGAAGCCAAAGAATGAAACACCTCGTTGCCTTGCTGTGTTCGACCACCCTGCTGGCTGGCTGTGTGACTAACGGCGCACCCCAAGACGGGCGTCCGAGCCGGATGGAAGAAGCGTTGCCGCGCATGGAAGCTGCCTTGCGCACCCCAACGCCCCGTGTCGCAGTGATCCCTGCCGCACCTGCGCCTGCCGTACTTCCTGTTGCGCCCATGGCGGATCCGAAGCTGGTGGCAGCGCTGGCGAAACCGGTTTCGATCGAATTCAGGGATGCCAGCCTGAAGCAGATTTTCGAAGTGCTGGCGCGCACTTCGGGCATCAACTTCGTCTTCGACAAGGATGTGAAGACCGATCAGCCGACCACGATTTATCTGCGGCGAGCAACTGTGAAGGAGGTTCTCGGCGCGGTGCTGCTGGCGCAACAACTTGAGCAGCGCGTCATCGATGCCGGCACCATCCTCGTCTATCCCAACACGCCGGCGAAGGCGCGTGACCACCAGGCGCTGACGATAAAAACCTTCTACCTCACCAACGCCGATCCCAAGGTGGCCGCCGCCACGCTGCGCACCATTCTCAAGGCCAAGGATGTCATCGCCGATGAGAAGCAGAACCTCCTCGTCATGCGCGACACGCCCGAGGCGATCCGCCTGGCCGAGAAGCTGCTGGCCGTGCATGACCAGCCTGAGCCTGAAGTCATGCTTGAAGTCGAGATCATCGAAGTGAAGCGCAGTCGCCTGCTCGATCTCGGCATACGCTGGCCCGACTTCCTGGCGCTGATGCCGCTCGCTTCAGTGGCTGGCGCGGTGCTGACTCTGGCGGATATCCAGAATGCCAGCGCCCGCACCCTGGGGGCGACGATGTCGCCGCTGACCATGTCGGCCGGCAAGGGTGACACTGACATCAATCTGCTTGCCAACCCGCGCATCCGCACGCGCAACCGCGAGATCGCAAAAATTCTCATTGGCGATCGCGTGCCCAACATCACCACCACGGCGACTTCCACGGGCTTCGTTGCCGAGTCGATCCAGTATGTCGATGTCGGCCTCAAGCTCGATGTGCAACCGACCATCTATCTCGACAACGAGGTATCGATCCGCATCAACCTCGAAGTCAGCAATATCGTCGATCAGGTCAAGACCAAGACCGGTACGCTCGCCTACCAGATCGGCACGCGCAATGCCTCGACCGTGTTGCGCCTCAAGGATGGCGAGAACCAGGTGCTCGCTGGTCTCATCAGCGATGCCGAGCGCAACACCTCGAACAAGGTGCCGGGCCTCGGTGATATGCCGGTGGTCGGCCGTCTGTTTGGTACACGTACCGAAGATGGCCAGAAAACAGAACTGATGTTGTCGATCACGCCGCGTCTGGTGCGCGGCATGACGCGTCCGCCGCTCGCCAGCACGGAATTCGACTCCGGTACCGAGTCCGCATTGCGCGGCGCCCAGGGGGCAGACCTCGCGGCATTTACGGAGGTCGTGCCACCGAGCCAACTGCTCCAGTCAAACGAAGGCGGTCAGCCCAGGTGATGCGCCATCGTCGCTTTAATGGCCTTGGCGGCTTTACGCTGATCGAACTGGTTGCCGTTCTGGCGATCCTCGGTGTGTTGTCCGGGATTGCCCTGCCACTGGCCGAAATAGCGGCACAGCGCGGCCGCGAGCAGGAGTTGCGCCGCGACCTGCGCGAGATGCGTGACGCCATCGACGCCTACAAGCGTGCGGCCGACGAAGGACGCATCACCCGTGCCACTGGTACCAGCGGTGCCAGCGGCTATCCGCCAACACTACAGATACTGGTCGATGGGGTCGTCGATGCGCGCGATGCGAAACGCGCCAAGCTGTATTTTCTGCGTCGCATTCCGCGCGATCCGTTCTATCCAGATCCGGCGACGGATGCGGCGGCGACCTGGGGCAAGCGCAGCTACGCCAGCGCGGCCGACGACCCGAAAGAGGGCGATGACGTCTATGACGTCTTTTCGCGCTCGGCCAGTATCGGCCTCAATGGCGTCGAGTACCGGCGATGGTAAGGCGCAGGCTCAAGGGTTTCACGCTGATCGAACTGCTGGTGGTGCTGGCGATCCTCGGCCTGCTGCTGTCGCTCGCTTCGCCGCAATACTTTCGCAGTGTCGATGCCTCGAAGGAAACCGTGTTGGCCGAAAACCTCCGCATCACGCGCGAGGCCATCGACCACTTCCATGCCGATCGCGGCCGTTATCCCGATGCGCTCGAAGAACTGGTGGGGCGCCGCTATTTACGCGCCTTGCCGATTGACCCGCTGGTCGACAGTGCGACGGCATGGGCTCTGATCGCCGCGCCGCCAGGCGGCAATGGACGTATCGCCGATATCAAAAGCCGCGCCCCCGGCGTCGGTCGCAACGGACGCCCCTATGCGCAGTGGTGAGCTGTCAGACACATCACAGACCGGTTTTACCTACATCGGCCTGCTGATCATCGTTGCACTGGTGGCCGCAGGTGCGACTGCTGCGCTGGGGGCGGGTGCCGCCGTGCAACGGCGCGGAGCGGAGGCGGAACTGCTGGCTATCGGTCTCGAGTTCCGCCAGGCGCTACAAAGTTATGCCGATGCCACACCCATCGGGCAGCCGACGGATCCACGAGAACTGGCCGAACTCCTGCGCGACCCGCGCTATCCCGGCGTGCGGCGCCACCTGCGCCGACTCTACCCCGATCCGCTGACGGGCAATCTCGAATGGGGAATAGTGCGTTCCCCCGATGGCCGCATCGTCGGCCTCCACAGCCTCAGCAGGACCGCGACGATCCGTCACGTGGAATTTCCCGTCGGGCTGGAAGCCTTCGAGAAGGCGGAACACCACGATGAGTGGGTCTTTGCGTTGCTCCCACGCTGAAGCAGGTCAAGCCGAAACCGATATCTTCAGCGTCTTGCCAGCGCTACTATCGGCAGTAGCTTGATTCGTACCGTAGGCTTGCATCAGGCGCATCACTTGCAGCATCAGCTCGACATTTTGACTGTCTGCAGGAGGGGGTGAAGAGGCCGATAACGCGCCCGTTTGATTAGCCTTCCCGAACGCGGCGGCTTCCTTGATGCTGATCTTGCCGTCACCATCCGCATCGGCCTTGCTGAAATTGTTTGCGATATTCGATGCCAAACCAGTCAGATCATCTTGGGAGAAGCTTGTCTTGTTGGATTGATCACCATACATGCGCAAATGCATGTAATGCTGGTCAAGCTGTTCGGCCAGCCGGTTTATCGAACTTGAAAACTCTTCCTTGCTTACCTTGCCATCGCTATTGGCATCAAGCTTGGAAAACAGCTGGTCCGCTTTGATCGTTGCCTTTGCCGCGACCTTGTCGAAAGCAGACTGCAGGTCGGCACTTTCAAGCGAACCTTTCCCCGTGGCATCAAGTTGCGAAAACAGCTGGTCTGCCTTCTGCGTCGATGGGTCTGGGCGGTTCGCGGCCTGAATGGCCTGAAATGCTGTTGCTGCAAGGCTAATAATGGTGCCGATGCCTATCATGCCAGTCTCCTGATCTATTGCCGCACGCTCCGGTACGGTGGTGCGATAAGCTATCAAGCAATACTTGAGCCAATGATCAGGTAATCATGTTTTGACAGGCGCGGGGGGGGCCCCCCGGGTGACTGCCGGCAAAAATTGCCGTGTCGTAGGTAGCGCCTTCCTTTACGATTGGCTTTAACTGGATATACATGTTCGCGAGATTGCCTCGTTTGTTATTGTTCACTTTTGAGCGGCAAGACCTTATGAGCAAAGCCATCAAGCAATCGCACAATTTGCTATGCGGTGCTGTAGCCCTGTATTTTGTGGCCGCATCTCCTTTGCAAGCACAAGAAAGTGCGCCACGACCGAAGGCGGATTGGGAAAAGAGAATCGACCAAATTAGTGAAATGGAGAACAAGGCACGGGCAATCCGTTCCGATGCACAACGCTCCTATAAGGAAGCGGAGAACAAATGTAATCAGAACTTCTTCACTTCGAGTAAGTGCATCGCAAAGGCAAAAGTGTCACTGCTAGAGGCAGAGAACGCAGCGAAACGTATCGAGAAGCAAGCCTTGAATCTTGAGATGAAAGCAAAAGCTGAAACGCGTGAGGCTAAACGCGTGAGTAAAATGGAGAAGGCGAAAAGGGGCGAATCTGCAAGTGGCAAACAGGAGACGCAAGACCGCATCAAGCGGGAAAAGGCGTTGCTCGACCTTGAAAAAAGAAAACCAGTAAGTGCCCTTCCACCCAATATTCCTATTGAAGAAAGAGGTTTTCGGCCGTAGAAGGTGCGCTGACGTCCTGGTAGCCGGGCACCGCTAGCGTCAGCCCACAGAACAAGGTTGTGGCAATGGCGAGCGTGCCGACGCGACAACGGGCAGCGAGAACAGAAGACTGCTGTTCAGGCGAAGCGCGTGTCGAGGCCGGCTTCGGCCATCTCGGCGGCGCGCAACTGCGCCTTGGCCTTGTTCAGTGTTTCTTGCCATTCGCTGTCGGGGTCGGAATCGGCAACGATGCCGGCACCCGCTTGCACGTAGATGCGACCGTCCTTGACGACGGCCGTGCGGATGGCGATGGCCAGATCCATGTCACCATTGAAACCCAGGTAGCCAACGCTGCCGGCATAGATGCCGCGTTTTGTCGGTTCGAGTTCGTCGATGATTTCCATCGCCCGGACCTTGGGCGCACCGGAGACGGTGCCGGCCGGAAAGGTAGCACGCAGCACCGAAACCGGGCCTTCATCGTCTTTCAGTTCGCCCTCGACGTTGGAGACGATATGCATGACGTGCGAGTAGCGCTCGACGGCGTACTGCTCGGTGACCTTCACGCTGCCGATCTTGGCGACGCGGCCGACGTCGTTGCGGCCGAGGTCGAGCAGTTGCAGGTGTTCGGCGCGCTCCTTCTCGTCGGCCAGCAGGTCAGTCGCCAAGGCGGCATCTTCGGCGGCGGTAGCGCCACGTTTGCGCGTGCCGGCGATGGGGCGCAGGGTGATGCGTTTTTTGTCTCCCTCTCCTTCAAGCCGCACCAGAATTTCAGGTGAGGCGCCAACGACCTGAAAGTCGCCGAAGTCGAAGAGGAACATGTAAGGCGAGGGATTGAGCGTGCGCAAGGCACGGTAAAGCGCCAGAGGGCTGGCGGTGAATGGCTTGCTCATGCGCTGCGACAGCACCACCTGCATCACATCGCCATCGACGATGTATTGCTTGGCCTTGAGCACCGCGGCCTTGAAAGCAGCTTCGGGAAATTCAAAAGTCGGCTCTGGCGAGACGGCAGGTGTATCGACCGGCAGTTGTACCGGGGCGCGCAGCTTGGCCAGCAGTTCCTTCAAGCGTGCCTGTGCCTGCTTCCAGGCACCGGGGAAACCGGGCTCGGCGTAGACCACCAGCGTCAGCTTGCCGGAGAGGTTGTCGACGATGGCGATTTCTTCCGACAGCAACAGCAGAATGTCCGGAATGCCGAGCGCATCGGTTTTATTGGTATCCGCCAGTTTGGGTTCGACATAGCGCACCGTGTCGTAGCCGAAGGCGCCAACGAGGCCACCGCAGAAACGTGGCAGGCCGGGGAGATCCGGCACCTTGAAGCGCGCCATG
>CAJBAP010000017.1 GCA_903950295.1 uncultured Rhodocyclaceae bacterium | reverse complement strand
CTTGTCGGCGGATGAACTGGCGCGTACGCGGCGCGGCATGGTCGAACGCATCGTTCCCGCGGGCGGCTTCATCTGTCGCCAGGGCGAGGTGCCTACGTGCTGGATCGGCATCATCGACGGCCTGGCCAAAATGTCGTCCGACTGGGTGACCGGCAAGACCGCTTCCTATGCCGGCATTCCCACCGGCGGCTGGTTTGGCGAGGGTTCGCTACTGAAAACCGAACCGCGCCGTTACGATGTCGTCGCGCTGCGTAATACGCGCGTCGCCTGCATGAAGCGCGAAACCTTCCACTGGTTGCTCGATAACAGCATCGCCTTCAACCACGCCATCATCGAACAGATCAACGAGCGCCTCGGCCAATTCATCGGCCTGCTCGAATCCGAACGCCTGCACGACACCGACACCCGGGTCGCGCGCAGCCTGTCGATAATGTTCAACCCCGTGCTGTATCCGGGCCAGAATGCCAGCCTGAACATTTCGCAGGAAGAGATCGGCCATCTTGCCGGCGTGTCGCGCCAGCGCGTGAATCGTTCGTTGAAGATTCTCGAGGATGCCGGCTTCCTGCACATCGAATACGGCGGCATCACCATTCTCGACCTCGAAGGTCTGCGCCGCTTCGGCGGTTAATCCCGCATTTGCCGTCCCGCCAGCGCCGACTTTTTATGACCTGCCGCATCGAACTTCTCGCCCCGGCCCGTACCGCCGAGATCGGTCGCGCGGCAATTCTTCACGGCGCGGATGCGGTCTACATCGGCGGGCCGTCCTTCGGCGCGCGACACACCGCCGGCAACGACATGCGCGACATCGCAGAGCTTGTGGCCTTCGCGCATCGCTTCCACGCACGCATCTACGTCACGCTCAACACCATCCTCGCCGACAGCGAACTCGAGCCCGCGCGCCAACTCGTGCAGCAATGCTGGAATGCCGGCGTCGATGCTTTGATCGTGCAGGACATGGGCCTGCTCGAACTGGACTTGCCACCCATCGACTTGCACGCCTCGACGCAATGCGATATCCGCACGCCAGAAAAGGCACGTTTCCTTGCCGCTGCGGGATTCTCTCAGCTGGTATTGGCGCGCGAGCTTTCGCTTCAGGAGATTGCTGCCGTGCGTGCCGCCGTGCCGGACGACGTGATCATCGAGCACTTCATCCACGGCGCCCTGTGCGTCGCCTTTTCCGGCCAGTGCTACATCAGCCACGCCCAGACCGGCCGCAGCGCCAATCGTGGCGACTGTTCCCAGGCCTGTCGCCTACCTTACACATTGCAAGATAACCAGGGCCGCGTCGTCGCCTTCGAAAAGCATCTGCTCTCGGTGAAGGACAACAACCAGAGCACCAACCTGCTGCCACTGATCGAGGCCGGCGTGGCAAGCTTCAAGATTGAGGGCCGTTACAAGGATGCCGGTTACGTAAAGAACATTACCGGCCATTATCGGCAGTTGCTCGACGCAATTTTTGAACAACACCCTGATCTTGCGCCCGCATCCAGCGGTCGCACGCAACTCCTGTTCGAACCGAACCCCGATAAAACCTTCCACCGCGGCGCCACCGACTACTTCACCCACGGTCGCAGCGCCGATCCCGCCCATATCGCCGCTTTCGACACGCCCGCCTTCGTCGGCCTGCCGCTGGGCAAGATCACTCGCGTCTTGCCCGACGGGTTCGAACTCACCACCCAGGAAACCTTGGCCAACGGCGACGGCCTCACCTGGATGCACAAACGCACTGTGGTCGGCACACAGGCCAACCGGGTTGAAGCACTGGGAGCTGCACGCTGGCGCATCTGGCCAAACGAACTCGTCGCCAACCTGCCAGGTCTGCACGAGGGAATCTACGTCAATCGCAACCGTGACCAGGCCTGGGAGCAAGCACTCACCAAAAAGTCCGCCGACAGGCAAATTGCAGTCGATGCGACTCTGACCGAGACCACCGACGGCTTCGCGCTGACGCTGCAGGACAGCGACGGCATCCGCGCCACGGCAAGCATCGTTCTGGAAAAGCAGCCGGCACAACACGCGGACACTG
>CAJBAP010000016.1 GCA_903950295.1 uncultured Rhodocyclaceae bacterium | reverse complement strand
GGTGATACGTGCATCGGAGGTGACCTTGCCGTCCTTGACCGGCACGTTGAGGTCGGCGCGGATGAATACGCGCTTGCCCTTGAGGTCAAGATCGGTCATGCGAATGAACTTGGACATGTACTTTCTCCCGTTTATTTTTTGAGTGACATGGAAATTAACCACTGAAGCATTACATCCCTGTGACAGGATGCAATGCTTGGATCGTTACTTTCTACTTATTTGGCAACGTACTGCACGAAGCGCAGCATGTTGCAGGTGTAGCCATACTCGTTGTCGTACCAGGCGACGACCTTGACGAAGGTGCTGTCGAGGGCGATGCCAGCGTCGGCGTCGAAGGTCGAAGGCGCGGTGTGGCCGACGAAGTCGGTGGAAACCACTTTCTCTTCGGTGTAGCCCAGAACGCCCTTCATGGCACCTTCAGAAGCGGCCTTCATGGCGGCGCAGATGTCCTTGTACGAAGCTTCCTTGTTCAGTTCGACGGTGAGGTCAACCACGGAAACGTCGGAAGTCGGCACGCGGAAGGCCATGCCGGTGAGCTTGCCCTTCAGTTCGGGCAGCACCACGCCAACGGCCTTGGCAGCACCGGTCGAGGACGGGATGATGTTCTCAAGAATGCCACGACCACCACGCCAGTCCTTGTTGGACGGGCCGTCAACGGTCTTCTGGGTCGCAGTAGCGGCATGCACGGTCGTCATCAGGCCACGCTTGATACCCCAGTTGTCGTTGAGCACCTTGGCGACGGGCGCCAGGCAGTTGGTGGTGCAGGAAGCGGCCGAAACGATGGTCTCGCCGGCATACTTCTCGTGGTTAACACCGTAGACGAACATCGGGGTGTCGTCCTTCGAGGGGGCCGACTGCACCACCTTCTTGGCGCCCGCATCAATGTGCTTCTGGCAGGTGTCCTTGGTCAGGAAGAAACCGGTACAGTCGATGACGATCTCTGCGCTGACTTCTTTCCACTTCAGGTTGGCGGGATCCTTCTCGGCCGTCAGGCGGATCTTCTTGCCTTTGACGACCAGATTGGAGCCTTCGACTGCGATGTCGCCATTGAAACGGCCATGTACGGAGTCGTACTTCAGCATGTAGGCCAGATAGTCAGGCTCGAGCAGGTCGTTGATGCCGACCACTTCCAGTTCGGGGAAGTCCTTGGCGATGGCACGGAAAACCATGCGGCCGATACGGCCGAAACCGTTGATACCAACTTTGATTGTCATATGAGTGATCTCCTTGTTCTGGTTAATTGATTAGATGAATGACTCGACGGCATTCACGACATTTGCCACCGTGAAACCGAATTCCTTGAACAGCTGGCCAGCCGGAGCCGACTCGCCGAAGCGGTCAATGCCGATGACCTTGCCTTCGCCGCCGACATATTTCCACCAGCCATCGGTAACGCCAGCCTCGATGACGATACGGGGCAGCCCCTTGGGCAGCACGCTGTCCTTATAGGCCTGGTCCTGACGATCGAAGACGTTGGTGCTGGGCATCGACACCACGGTGACCTGGATTTCCTGCTGGGCCAGCGTGATCTGGGCCTTGAGCGCCAGTTCGACTTCGGAACCGGTAGCAATGAGAATGGCCTTGGCGTTGCCTTTGGCAGCCGAGATGACGTAGCCGCCCTTCTTGATGTTTTCGATGGTTGCCGCATCGCGTGCCACGAAGGGCAGGTTCTGGCGCGACAGGGCGAGCGTGGTCGGGCCGCTCAGTTTTTCGACGCCGGAGGCCCATGCCACCATGGTCTCGACGGTATCGCAGGGACGCCAGAGATCCATGTTGGGGATCAGGCGCATCGTGGCAATCTGCTCGACCGGCTGGTGCGTCGGGCCGTCTTCGCCGAGACCGATGGAGTCATGGGTGAGAACATAAATTACCCGCTGCTTCATCAAGGCCGACATGCGCATTGCATTGCGCATGTATTCGGAGAACATCAGGAAGGTGCCGCCGAAGGGCAGCAGGCCGCCGTGCAGCGCCATGCCGTTCATGATGTGGGCCATGCCGAACTCACGCACGCCGTAGGAGATGTAGTTGCCACACGACTTGCCGGAGACGTGCTTGCAGCCCGTCCAATTGGTCAGGTTGGAGCCGGTCAGGTCGGCAGAGCCGCCGAGGAACTCGGGCAGGGCCGGAGCGAGCGCATTGATGGCGATCTGCGAAGCCTTGCGGGTGGCGACGGTTTCGGCTTTCTCGTTGGCGGTGGCAATGGCCTTCTTGGCAAAGTCGGCCCAGTTGGCAGGCAACGCGCCAGCGGTACGGCGGGTGAACTCGGCCGCCTCAACAGGAAAAGCTTTGGCGTAGTGCTCGAATTTCTTGTTCCAGCTGCTTTCCAGTTCGGCACCTTTCTTCTTGGCATCCCAGGCTTCGTAGACTTCCTTGGGAATCTCGAAGGGCCCGAAGTTCCAGCCGATATGCGGACGCACCAGCGCAATCTCGACGTCGCCCAGCGGTGCGCCATGCACATCATGCGTACCCTGCTTGTTTGGCGAACCAGCACCGATCACGGTCTTGCAGCAGATCAGCGAGGGCTTGTCAGTCACCGCCTTGGCGGCTTCGATGGCCTTGTGCAGGGCCTCGGGGTCGTGGCCATTGACGTTGGGCACGACATGCCAGCCATAGGCTTCGAAACGCTTCGGCGTGTCATCAGTGAACCAGCCTTCGACGTGGCCGTCGATGGAGATGCCATTGTCGTCCCAGAAGGCGGTCAGCTTGCCCAGGCCCCAGGTACCGGCGAGCGCACAAGCTTCATGCGAGATGCCTTCCATCAGGCAGCCGTCGCCGAGGAACACGTAGGTGCAGTGATCGACGATCTCATGGCCGGGCTTGTTGAATTCGTTGGCCAGCAGCTTTTCGGCCATGGCCATGCCGACGGCGTTGGTAATGCCCTGGCCGAGCGGGCCGGTGGTGGTCTCGACGCCGGGGGTGTATCCGAGTTCTGGATGGCCCGGGGTCTTGCTGTGCAACTGGCGGAAATTCTTCAGATCGTCGATCGACAGATCGTAGCCGGTCAGGTGCAGCAAGGCGTAGATGAGCATGGAGCCGTGGCCGTTCGACAGCACGAAACGGTCGCGGTTCGGCCACTTCGGGTTGCTCGGGTTGTGGCGCATGTGGTGATTCCACAGCACCTCGGCGATCTCGGCCATGCCCATGGGGGCGCCGGGGTGGCCGGAATTGGCCTTCTGCACGGCATCCATCGCCAGGGCGCGGATCGCGCTGGTCAGGTTATTGAACACAGGGGGTTCGAAATCGCTGAAAGTTGCTGACATAAGATTATTTCCTCCTCGGGGAACCCGCGATTATCCGCGAATCCGGTTGTTCGATGTTGGTGTGTTGATCAAACAAGCTTAAAGCGCCATGGCGCGTTTCTTGTTTTCCATGATGCGCAGGATCATCGGCGTGAAGATCATCTGCATCGCCAGTTCCATCTTGCCGCCCGGCACCACGATGACATTCGGACGCGACATGAAGGAATCATGAATCATCGACAGCAGGTAGGGGAAGTCGATGCCCTTCGGGTTGGCGAAGCGGATCACGACGAAGCTCTCGTCCGCCGTCGGAATATCCTGGGCGATGATGGGGTTCGAGGTATCGACGGTCGGCACGCGCTGGAAGTTCACGTGGGTGCGCGAAAACTGCGGGGTGATGTAATTCACGTAATCCGGCATGCGGCGCAGAATCGTATCCACTACCGCCTCGGTGGAGTAACCACGCGCAGACTTGTCGCGAATCAGCTTCTGAATCCATTCGAGGTTGATGATCGGCACCACGCCAACCAGCAGATCGGCATGCTGGGCGACGTTCACCTTGTCGGTAACGGCTGCGCCATGCAGGCCTTCGTAGAACAGCAGGTCGGAGGGCGGCAGGTCTTGCCAGGGCGTGAAGGTGCCCGGCTCCTGCTTGTAAGGCGCGGCTTCCTCGTGGTTGTGCAGGTAGTAGCGGCGCTTGCCACTGCCGGTTTCACCGTAGGTCTTGAACAAGTTCTCCAGTTCGCCGAGTTCGTTGGCTTCCGGGCCGAAGTGGCTGAAGTGGTTGTTGCCCAGCTCGGCCTGCTCGGCGGCGGCTACCTTCATCGACTTGCGGTCGTATTTGTGGAAAGAATCACCTTCAATAATCGCGGCATTGAGTTTCTCGCGACGGAATACGTGATTGAAAGACTTGGTAACCGAGGAAGTACCTGCCCCCGATGAGCCGGTGATGGCGATAACAGGATGCTTGACCGACATGAGCGTCTCCGAATGAAATTAAATGAATTAGCGAAACAGGGAGCGCGAAGAGAACAGCGGCATATCGTAGCTGTCCAGATCCTTGCCCTCGACATATTCCTGGTGGTAGCGATGCAGGCGCTCGACTTCGCTCTTCGAGCCGAAGATGAAAGGTGCGCGCTGGTGCAGTTCGCTCGGTTTGATATCGAGAATGCGGTTGCGGCCGGTGATGGCTACCCCTCCCGCCTGCTCGACGATGAAGGCAATCGGATTGGCTTCGTAGAGCAGGCCGAGGCGGCCGCCCTGCTCGCGCGTCCGTTCATCGTGTGGGTAAAGGAACACGCCGCCACGCTCGAGAATTCGTGAAGCCTCGGCGACCAGCGAGGCCACCCAGCGCATGCCGAAGTCCTTGCCGCGCACGCCTTCCTTGCCAGCCATGCATTCCTGCACGTAACGTCGCACCGGCGGCTCCCAGAAGCGTTCGTTGGAAGCGTTGATGGCAAACGTTGAGCATTCAGCGGGAATGGTGATCTGCGGGTGGGTCAGCACGAACTCGCCGACCTCGCGGTCGAGCGTGAAACCGTTAACGCCCCGGCCGGTAGTTATGATCAGACGGGTCGAGGCACCGTACTGCACCAGGCCGGCACACAGCAACTGCGAACCTGCTTGCAGGAAGTCTTCTGCCTTCGGCTTGCGCTTGGCGTCGGGGGCGCGCAGGATCGAAAACAGGGTACCGGACTGAAAGTTGATGTCGAGGTTGCCCGAACCATTGAGCGGGTCGAAGCACAGCAAATATTTGCCGCGCTGCTGACCGGCCGGAATGTGGCTGATGCCTTCCATGTCTTCGGAAGCCATGGCGGCCAGGTGGCCGGTGGCGATACCCGCCTGCAACATGACCTCGTTGGCCAAGGCTTCGAGTTTCTGGTTGAGATCCTTGCCGGTAGCCAGCAGGGAGCCTTTGCCAACGGCATTGGCGATGGTCTTGCTGGCGATGGCTATATCGTTAATGAGACCGCTAAAATCACCGGTGGCGCCGGCAATCTGCCGCTGCTCCTCGTTTACGAACTGGGTCAGCGTAATGCGCCCAACTTCCATAACTCCCCTCCTCTGTGTCAGCGGTCTATGTTTCCTTGCTCTTGCTCTTGTCTTGTCAATACGCAACGCCACTCGAGAAAAATCCCCGCCCCCAAAAGGGGACGGGGCCAAACTGGCAAACGCCAGAGGGAGTGGAGAAACTCTTCTCGGTAATCCTCAACAGGCTTGCCGAGCAGATGAGCGAACTCTAATGTGCCGAACCCATAAGCGCTAGTCACTTTTTCTTATGATCAGAATAAGCTGATTGCTATTGCGGTGCAGCAATTTCGCAGGGCCCATGCCGTCCCGCCAGCACCGACTTTTTAGCGTCGGTTTTCGCCCCGGAAGATCCGGTCGGGTTTCTATTGCCGCTGGAGTGGTTAACCTGTTGAACAGCGCTCACATTCACCAAATATCATCATTTTGGATGTAAGGTACACTAAAGTTATAGATGATCAGTAGCCGCTAATGGAGTTTCAAAGGAGATTGGATGCCGTCTGAACTGAGGATCGAAATGAGCATGGCGGGTAGTTCGACGCTAGTCGACCTGTCGGGCTATCTCGACCATACGACCGTCGCACGATTAAGCAAAGCCATTCGGACGTCCTTAAATCACAATACGGTCGAGGTGGTTCTTGATTTGGGCAAGGTGACGTGGCTTGACAGCGTTGCGATGGGGCAGTTCATGATGTATCGACAGCTGCTGGAAAAAAAAGACAGGAAGCTGGTGCTGGCCAATTGCAAGGGCACGCTACTCGCCGCCCTGCGTTTGGTGAACTTCCACAAGCTTCTCGAGATTCGTTAGCCGGAACATCACGGTAATCACCTGAGCGATGTCCCAACAAGCTATATCGCCACAAGAAGGCTTGTTGTCTGAGGCACTGGAGCGTTGCGCCTCTGAACAGATTCATCTTGCGGGGGCCATTCAAGGCCATGGTGTTCTGCTCGCCCTTGATGGTGCCGATATCATTCGCATGGCGAGCGACAACCTGCAGGTTATTTTCTGCCGCTCTGCCGCCGAGGTAATCGGGCACCCGGCACAAGACCTGATTGGTACTGCGGCACTGCGGTCGGTTCATGATGCCCTGGCCTTGACGCTGCATGGCCGCAGCCTGCCGCTCTACTTGCGCGCAGTTTGCTGTGACGAACAGGTGGTAGAACTGTCAGCTGTCATCCATCGCAGCGACGAGTTGCTGATCGTCGAATTGAAGCGGGTCGAGATGAGCCTGGAAGAAACAGCGGAGCATCTGTTTGCCGCCGTGCGCGAATCTCTCTGGCACTTCGACCGCGTTGCCGACATCGACAGCTACTGCCGCTACGTGGCCGGAGAAATTCGCAAGATCACCGGCTTTGATCGGGTCAAGGTCTATCGCTTCGACAGCAACTGGAATGGCGCCGTGATTGCAGAAAGCCGCAACGAGGCGCTGCCTTCGCTGCTCAACCACCACTTTCCCGCTTCCGATATTCCGCCTCAGGCACGGGCGCTCTACGAGAAGAATCTGGTGCGCGTTCTGGCGGACACCGATTCCCCGACCGTGCCGATCATTCCCGTGCTGAATCCGCTGACCGCGCGTCCACTCGACCTCAGTCACTCGGTATTCCGGGCGATCTCGCCGATCCATATCGAATACCTGCGCAACATGGGGGTGCATTCCACCATCACGTTATCTGTGATGCACGAAGGCAGGCTCTGGGGGCTGGTCGCCTGTCACCACAGCCAGCCGCAAGTATTTCCGCATCACCGACGCGAACTGATCGAATTTATCGGCAAGACGGTGTCGATGAAGATCGATGCGCTGGAAAGTATTGCCCGCCTGTCTTCCATGGAAAACGTGCGCGAGCGTCTGCAGAAACTCACCAATCTGATACATACCTCCAGTGATATTGATCGTGTGGCGCGGATGTTTCAGACCGATTACCTCACCCTGGCGGATGCGACCGGCAGCTATATCCACGTTGACGATTACAGCCATGCGCTCGGCCTGGTGCCTCCGCACCGTGACCTGGGCGATCTGACCGAGTGGCTTGGGCAGCAGGAATTCAGGAACAGCGTGTTCGTTACCGATCATCTGGGGGAGGCCTTCCCGCCGGCGCGAGAATACGCCGGCCTGGCAGCGGGCTTGCTGGCAGTTGACCTGGATAATCGCAAGAAGAATTTCATCCTCTGGTTTCGCCCCGAGGTGATCCGCAATATTCCTTGGGCGGGGAATCCGCAAGGGCGGGTGATCCACGACAACCAGGGACCGCGTATCGATCCACGCCGGTCATTCACCGCCTGGATTGAGACCGTTCGTGGCTGCTCGGATGCCTGGACGCAGGCCACCATCGATGCCGTGAAGCTGTTTTCGCTTTCGGTCGTCCAGGTGCTGATGCGGCAGGCGCAACGGCAATCTGATGCCGCCGCGGTGGCGAGCCAGGCAAAGAGCGAGTTTCTCGCCAACATGAGCCACGAAATCCGCACGCCGATGAATGCGATCATCGGTCTGTCCTATCTGTGCATGCAGACCCAGATCAGTCCGCAGCAGCGCGACTATCTTGAAAAGATCGACAAGTCGGCGAACAACCTGCTACGCATCCTCAACGACATTCTCGATTTTTCCAAGATTGAAGCGGGGCGCCTGACTATCGAGGAAACGCTCTTCGAACTCGACCGGGTGCTGGATAGCGTCGGTACGGTGGCAGCGATCCAGGCTCAGGAAAAAAATATCGAGTTCGTTGTTCAGGTTGCACCGGGCTGCCCGTCCCATCTGGTGGGCGATCCCCTGCGACTGGAGCAGGTTCTCATCAATCTGGCCAGCAACGCGGTCAAATTTACCCACACGGGCGAAGTGGTGCTCGCGGTTTACCCGTTTGCCGATGAGTCCGACCAGGTGACCCTGCGCTTCACCGTGACGGACACCGGCATCGGCATCAGCCAAGACGCTCTGGCGCGGCTATTCCAACCCTTCCAGCAAGCCGATGGGTCGACGACGCGACGTTACGGTGGCAGCGGCCTCGGTTTGTCCATCAGTCAGCGCCTGGTCGAAATGATGAACGGGCGTATCGAGGTTTCGAGCACGGAGGGTGAAGGGTCGGAGTTTGCCTTTACTGCCCGCTTCGGCAAGGGCCGGGGCGAGGCATCCAAGCGTCCGCTGATTCTGCCCGATCTGCATGGCTTGTCCGTACTGACGGTCGACGACAACCCGCGGGCATTGGCGGTGATGCGGCAATATCTTGAATCCTTCGGGTTCAGTGTGACAGAAGCGACGAGCGGCGCTGAGGCGCTGGCCATTTTCGAGTCGGCATTGGCAACGGTCACCCCCTTCGATCTTGTCGTCGTCGACTGGGAAATGCCAGGGCTGGATGGCATCGAAACGGCCCGCCGGATTGCTGCCGCAGTCGGCGATCACAAAAAACCTCGCACCATGATGGTGTCCATGCACGGCCATGTTTGGAGCCAGCCCGAGAGCCCGTTTGTGAACGCCATGCTGACCAAGCCGTTCACCCCCAGCCGTCTGTTCAATTCCCTCGCGACACTGTTTGTGCGGCACGGAGCGCCCAGTGCGCCGCTACCGGCAGAGACGGCGGATCAAGGGAAAATCAGGGGGGCGCATTTGCTGCTGGCCGAGGATAACGATATCAACCAGCAGGTGGCCCAGCAGATTCTCGAAGGTGCCGGCATCCGGGTAACGGTTGTTGCCGACGGCGCGCAGGCGGTCAGGATGATGGAAATCCAGCGCTTCGACGGCGTGCTCATGGATATCAACATGCCGGTGATGGATGGTTACCTTGCCACGCAGGAAATTCGGCGCACCCATAGTCAGGCCGATCTGCCGATCATCGCCATGACTGCCAATGCCATGAGTGGCGATCGCGAAAAGTGTCTGGCGGCCGGGATGAACGACCACGTGGCCAAACCGGTAAATCCGGCCGAGATGTTTGCCACGCTGGCCCGCTGGATCGTCCCCGCGCAACCGGACACCGCGCCACCACCGCAGGTGTCGGCGACGGTGCCTGCCAGCGTGCGCCTGCCCAATCTGCCGGGGGTGAATGTCGAAGCCGCTGTGCAGCGTCTGGGCGGTAACGTTTCAGGCTATCTGGCGCTCGTCGACAAATTCCGTCTCCGCTACCGCAATACCCTCGTGGAAATTCGGTTGGCGATGCTCGAGGGTGACCGCAAACTGGCCGAACGCCTTGCCCACACCTTCAAAAGTGTCGCCGGGAACCTGGGTGCAGACAACCTTCACCACAAGTTGCAGGATCTGGAGCTTGCTATCCGCGAAGCGTGCAACCCGGGCAAGATCGAAAGCTTGCTCAATTCAGCGAATACCGATCTCTCGGTCTGTCTTGCGGCGATCGATGCCCACTTGCCGCCCCCTGAAGCAGACACGCGGGAAGTTCCCCGCATTGATGCTGCTTCTGGAGAACTCGCTGCCCTGATGCAGACCACGTTGGTCCAACTGAACGAATTCGATGCCGGGGCCGAGGATTCCCTGGCGCAAATCCACAGCATGCTGCCGCGTCATGATCCGAAAGCACACCAGATCATGGCCCACATCGAAAAATGTCTGGAGCGCTACGACTACGAGGCCGCTCGCAATGCGCTCGTGGAACTGGCCAACCATCTGGCCATCGGATAAGGGCATGACTTGACCGTCCAGAAGAGCCTCCTGATCGTTGATGATTCACCGGAGAACATCGACATCCTGAAGTCGATCCTCAAGCCGCATTACGCGCTCAAGGTGGCGACCAGCGGACGGCTGGCACTACAGATCGCCACCTCAAGCAACCCACCCGACCTGATCCTGCTCGATGTCCTGATGCCGGACATGGATGGCTATGAGGTTTGCCGTCTGCTCAAGGCCGAAGGGCGCACCCGCGACATTCCGGTGATCTTCGTCACCGCACGCGCCGACGCCCACGACGAAGCGAAAGGCTTCGCTCTGGGCTGCGTTGATTACATCATCAAACCGGTGAGTGCCCCCGTTGTGTTGGCGCGTGTCGCGACGCACCTCTCGCTCAATGACCGCAGCCGCCTGCTCGAAGAACTGGTGAAGCAGCGCACGGCGATGCTTGAAAGCAGAACCCTCGAATTGCAGGACACCCGTCTGCAAATCTTGCAACGGCTTGGCCGGGCGGGCGAATATCGCGATAACGAGACCGGCATGCACGTGCTCCGGTTGAGCCATTATGTTGGCGTTCTGGGGCGCAATGTTGGGCTGACCGAAGCCGAGGTAGAACAGATCGGCTATGCTGCGCTGATGCATGACATTGGCAAGATCGGCGTACCCGACCACATCCTGCTCAAGCCGGGCAAGTTATCGACCGAAGAATTCAGTGTGGTCATGCAGCATTGCCAGATTGGTGCCGACATCATCGGTTATCACGAATCGCCCTTGTTGCAACTGTGCCGGACGGTGGCGCTGACCCACCATGAGCGCTGGGATGGCAAAGGCTATCCGAATCATGTGCGCGAAACCGATATCCCGCTCGCCGGCCGCATGACGGCCATTGCCGACATTTTCGATGCCCTGATCTCCGCTCGTCCATACAAGAAACCCTGGAGCATCGAGCAGGCGCTGGAGTTGATTGCCAATGAGGCTGGCCATGCGCTCGATCCCATGCTGGCCGGTGCCTTTATTTCCATACGGCCGGAGCTCGAGCAGATCGCACGGCAATACCCGGATTTCCCGCTGCACTAGCGTTCTTCATGGCAAGCACACAGATGCCAGCTGTTCTGATCGTGGACGACACGCCCCAGAATCTGGATATTCTCAAGGCGGCACTGAAGCGGGATTACAAGGTCCTGATCGCCAACAGCGGTGCGCTGGGCTTGCAGATCGCGTCACACGATCCCCACCCCGACCTGATCCTGCTCGACATCATGATGCCGGATATGGATGGTTATGCAGTGATACGGCGGTTGCAGGAAAACGCATCGACACGCAGCATTCCGGTGATCTTTGTCACGGCGCTTTCCGACGCGATCGACGAGATGAAAGGTCTGAATCTCGGCGCGGTTGATTACATCAGCAAGCCCTTCAGCGTACCAATCGTGCAGGCGCGCGTACGGACACATCTGGCGCTGCGTGCCGCGCAAACCGAGATTGCAGAACGCAACGCATACCTTATTGAAGAGCGGGAACTGATCCAGGAGGTCATCCTGCTGATGCGGGATGAACGTGATTTCGACAAACGGAATATTCGCTACCTCATGTCGTCTGTCGACAAAACCAACGGCGATGTTCTGCTTTCCGCCTTCACGCCCGACGGGCAACAGTGGGTGCTGGTTGGGGATATTGCGGGGCATGGACCGGTCGCGGCGCTGGCCATCCCTTTGATCTCACAAATTTTCTACCGCCAAGCCAGCCTGGGGGGCGTCGCCGGTGATCTCCTCAACGAGCTCAATCAAGCCATGTTCGAGAAACTGCCGGCAGTCATCTACATGCCTTACGTTTTCGTGGAAGTTTCGGCTGACCGCGGATGCCTCCGTATCTGGAACGGTGGTCTGCCTGGATGCCTGATGTTCGAACCCGAGAGAGAGTCGGTACATTACCCTTCGATGACTTTTCCTATGGGGTTGTGTGCAGATTACCGACTTGATGGTGACGGCTGCCAACTGGCGGAATTTCCCAAGGATGGGCACCTTTGGATTTTTACCGATGGCTTGTCCGAGTTGCCCGGCAAGACCAATCAACGGCTGGGCAGCGAAGGTGTCATTGCGCTACTTGCCGGACTGGACAAGGACGAAGAATTGACCAGGCTCTGGCGGGAATTCGAGGATTACCACGGTAGTCCCCAGTTTCCGGATGACATGACGCTGGTCGAGTTGAGCGCCTAATCTGGCGAGACGGCGGCCGCGACCGCCATCAGCGCGTCAGGCTGAGATACAGCAGCGGCAACTGTTCCGGCAGCCGTTCAATACGGTCGAGTACCCGCCAGCGGTTGCCGAAGATTTCACGCACGTATTCGTCGGCCTTGGGGTCGAGGCTGAGGCAGAAGGTGGTAACGCCCTGCGTCGCGAGTTCTTCGACTGCCTTTTTGGCATCGGCGCGCAAATGTTGGGGATCGGTCACATCGATATCGGCCGGCTCGCCATCGGTAAGCAGTAGCAGGATTTTCTTGTCGGACTGGCGAGCCGCCATGTAATGGCCGGCGTTACGCAAGGCGGCACCCATGCGTGTCGAGTAACCCGCCTCCATCGCCGCGAGCCGCGCCTTCACCGTGTCGTCCCAGCGCTCGCTGAAACCCTTGATGTGCTGGTAGCGCACTTCGTGGCGGGTGTTGGAATGAAAGCCGGCAATGGCGAGCGGATCGCCCAGGCAGTCGATGGCCCAGGCCAAGAGCGAAACGGCTTCCTGGCTGAGTTGCAGGATGGTTTGTGCCGTCCCGCCAGCGCCGACTTTTTCGTTCAGCGATGCGGACAAATCGACCAGCAGCAGCACCGTGATGTCACGGCCGTCGGTGCGATGGCTCATGTTGATGCGCGGATCGGGCGTGGCGCCGCCCTTGAAGTC
>CAJBAP010000015.1 GCA_903950295.1 uncultured Rhodocyclaceae bacterium | reverse complement strand
GCGTCGACCACCTTGCCGGTCGCTTCGGAAAGCCGGCCGAAGCCCTTGGTTGGCGACTGGAATTTCTTGCGCAGGTAGCCTTGCGCGTGGCATTCGCGCCAGACCGAGCCGAGCGAGTTGATGAATTTGTTGACGGTCGAATTCGACAGCGGCTGGTCGGTGACAATGGTTCTGCGCTCGCCCGTCGCCGGGTTGTAGTACGGGCGACACTTCGGCCGCCGGCGCAATTCATCGACGGCATCCTCGACATCATCGACGGAGATTTCGCGGATATCGCGGTCGCCGAAGCGGTCGATCCAGAACTTGATCTGGCCACGGAATCCCGTATCGGTAGCCGCACGGGTACGCGCCACGAACTCAGCCAGTTCGGCGAACTTGAATGATTTAACTTGCATAACACACTCCTCAAAAGCACCAGAAATGCACCTATTCCCTAAGGACTTGGTGCGTTTCCGCTCGAAACGGCTTCTAGAGAGCGTTGGTGCCGGCAACCGGATTCGAACTGGTGACCTACCGCTTACAAGGCGGTTGCTCTACCAACTGAGCTATGCCGGCACGGGCGAAATTATAGCCGACCATCCTTGCCTGTTCCTCTTACAATTGGGTGCTCCCGTGCAATCGGTTCAGTCCATGCTTCGCTCCGCACCAACCCAAGATTCTCCTCTGCGCCTGCTGGTCGTTTGCAGTTCGCCGGCAATGGCGGAAAGGCTGGCAGAAGGATGGCAGGGAGATGGGGCCAAGCCGGAATTCATGACTGCTGCGGGCGCCACGCACCTGCGCGGTATGCTGCGCGAGGAGCGCTGGGACGCAGTTTTGCATTGTCTCAATCATGCCGCCTGCGCGCCGGCCACCACGATTAAAACACTGCACGACCGCAACCTCGACACCCCCCTGATCATCGTCGCCGAACCAGGTGATCAGCGTGCGGCGATCAAGGCGTTGCGCACGGGCGCCCACGATGTCGTGTTTTTTGATCGACTTAACCGTCTGCCTCCCGCCGTAGAAAGGGAAATCCGGGAGGCCGGCCATCGCGCCGATCACCGCGCGGCGCTGGAGATGCTACATGACAGCGAGGCACGCTTCCGCGCCCTGGCATCCAACCTGCCCGGCCTCGTATTCAACCTGCAACGCGAAACCACCGGCAAATATCACTTTCTGTATGTCAGCGAAGGTTCCGTGCGTCTGCTCGGCGTCAAGCAGCATGAGTTGCGCGGATCGGCGCAGCGCTTCTTCGATACGCTGTTCGTCGAGGACCGCAAGCTGTTGCACAATGCACTCGAGGATTCGGCTCACTCTGGCAGCGCGCTCATCTGGGAAGGACGGTTGAAGAATGGCGAACGCTGGATAGACATGCGCTCGCTGCCACATCGGAATGACGAGGGCACGGTGCTGTGGACCGGCATCGCCACTGACATCACCCAAACCAAGAATACCGAGGCAGCTTTGCGCGAATCGCGCACCCAGTTGGCCGCGTTGTCATCCCACCTCGAGGCTGTCCGGGAAGACGAGCGTGAAAGGATTGCGCGCGACATCCACGACGAACTGGGCAGCATCCTGGTCCGGCTCAAGATCGAAGCGGCTTTGCTGGCCAGCAAGCTGTCACCCAACTTGAGCCCCAAGGCACATTCCATCGAGAAATTGCTCGATCAGGCCATGGGCACAGCCAGCCGAGTCGCCCGCCAGCTACGGCCGGGAATTTTGAAGGAATTCGGCCTGTCTGCCGCCATCGAGTGCCAGGCAGAGGATTTCGGGCACAGTACCGGCATCACCTGCCGGGCCCAATGCGATGAAGGTATCGAGCTCGATGCCGATCCTTCCCTGGCATTGTTCCGCATCGTGCAAGAGGCGCTAACCAACGTCGCCAAGCACGCGCATGCATCACTGGTAGTCGTGCGTCTGCGCAGCGAAAACGGTAATATCGCGCTCGAGATTCGCGACAACGGTCGCGGTATCGCCGAGCGCGACATGGATAAGCCAAAATCCTTCGGTCTGCGCGGCATCCGCGAGCGTGTGCAAAGCCTCAATGGGTCTTTTCATATCGCCACGGCAGAACAGGGGGGAGCCCATTTGATGCTGAAAGTGCCAGTTCGTCGAGTTGATGACACCTTACCCGCAGAAAACGAAGAAGCCATTCAGCAGGATCTATTCTGATATGTCTGAAAAAATACGCGTCCTGATTGCCGACGACCACGCGATCGTTCGACAGGGTTTCAAACAAATTTTCTCCGAGACCGAGGATTTGGTCGTTGCGGGAGAGGCCGATGACGGTGTGGACGCCCTGCAGTTGGCGCGGCAGAGCGGATGGGATGTATTTCTCCTCGATATTTCAATGCCCAATCGCAATGGCATCGACACCCTGAAGTTGCTCAAGAAGGAATTTCCCCGTCTGCCCGTACTTATCCTCAGCATGCACCCCGAGGAACAATACGCGCTCCGCGCCCTGAAGGCCGGCGCATCCGGCTATCTCACCAAGCAAAGCGCACCCGACCAACTGGTCACTGCAATCCGCCAGGTGGCACGGGGCAAAAAGTATGTCAGCCCGGGGGTCGCACAACAGCTGGTGGATGCCATCGCCGACGATACGGAAAAACTACCGCACGAGCGCATTACCGACCGCGAATACCAGGTGCTGGTACTGATTGCCAAGGGCAAGCCACTCACGCAGATCGCCGACGAATTGAATCTCGGCGTCGCCACCGTCAGCACCTATCGGGCGCGTTTGCTCGAAAAGATGGGATTGAAAAGCACTGCGGAACTAATTCACTACGGCCTGCGTCATGGCCTTGTCGAATAAGCCATTATCTTCTCCTGCCATGAACCCCTCAGAACTCGCCCGCGAAACCCTCAAGCGACTCGCGCTCAAGCGTACGCCACCAACACCGGACAACTATCGCGCGATTTACCATGAAATTTCGGGCACCGTCGCGAACGAAGACTTTCCGGAAAAGTCTCTAAAAGCTCTTGCCAGCGCCCTGCCGCGTGGCACGCCGGAACAAATGCGCTTTTCGCGTCTGCTCGACGGCGCCATCGGTGAAAAGAACTGGGAAAGTCTCAAATCCGCCCTGGCCGACCTGCTGAACAAGGCCGCCGCAGAGCCGCCCAACTGGTCGGCACTGATCCGCGAACTGCTCACCCGGCTCGAGGCCCGCAATGCCGAACTGACCCCCGCGCGCAAACGGGAAGCGCTCGATCACGTACTGGCATCCTCTCCCGCCCCAGACATGCTGTACGGCCGGCTACAGGGGCTTCTGAAGAACTGGTCTCAGGCCGTTGCACTTGAACACGCCACGCCGGGCAATGAACCGGCTGAAGCGGGTGTGACATCTGCCGTCCCGCCAGCGCCGACTTTTACCCAGGCAGAAACCCAACTGGCCGCCCGCGCTGCCGGACTTGCCAAGGGCGTCAGTGGCGAGTTGCTGGAACTGCTCGCTCAACTGCTCGAAAACTCGATCAGCATTCTCCTGGTCGACAACGCCGACCTTGCCGATGAGGCGAAGCGACTCATCGCAGCATCGCGCAGCGCACATGGCACTGAAGATGTTGCCGCGTTCGTCGCCAGCATGAAACGGTTCAGCTACCGCTTGCACTTCGTCGCCGAGGACCAGGCCGAAACGAAAGTGGCACTACTACACCTGCTGCACCTGGTCATCGACAACATCAATGAGCTGGTTCTGGATGATCAGTGGTTACAAGGGCAGATCGCCGTGGTGCTCGATCTCGTCAATCAGCCACTCAATTTGCGCCGTATCGATGATGTCGAGCGACGCATGAAGGACGTCATCTTCAAGCAGAGCGCCTTGAAGAAAAGCCTGATCGACGCCAAGGACCAGATCAAGCAGATGCTGGCGTCGTTTGTCGACCGGCTTGCCGATTTTTCTGAAACAACTAGCGAATACCACGACAAGATCGAGCATTGCGCCGACAAGATCAGCAAGGTCAACGACATTGCCGATTTGTCCGATGTACTCGAGGAAGTCATGCGCGAAACGCGCGTCATCCAACTCAACGCCCAGCGTTCGCGCGACGAACTCAACCTGATGCGCGCCAAGGTGAACGAGGCCGAGCTTGAAGTCCAGCGCCTGCAGGAAGAGTTGGCCAATGCCAGTCAGATGGTGAGGCACGACGCGCTGACCGGCGTGTTGAACCGCAAGGGCATGGACGACGCCCTCGAAACCGAGGTGTCGCGCGCGCGGCGGCACGGCACGCAGCTCTGTCTTGCGCTACTCGACATCGACAACTTCAAGAAGCTCAATGACAGCCTTGGACACGCGGCAGGCGACGCCGCGCTAATACATCTGGCTCAGGTGGTCCAGCAGGCCATCCGCCCGGAAGACACCTTGGCGCGTTATGGTGGCGAGGAATTCGTCGTCATCCTGCCGGACACCCCACTCGAGCAGGCCCTGACCGCCATGGTCCGGGTACAGCGCGAATTGACACGGCAGTTCTTCCTGCATAACAATGACAAGGTGCT
>CAJBAP010000014.1 GCA_903950295.1 uncultured Rhodocyclaceae bacterium | reverse complement strand
ATCACTTTCGGTCTCGATGCACCCGTCGATGCAGCGGATTTCGGCCTGCGTGAAAATCGTGGCGAACCTTGGCTGGTGCAGGGCGACCGATTTCTGCTGCCGGTGAGCGAACTGCAAGAAGGCGGATTGGCCGGGCTGCACAATGCCGCCAACGCACTGGCGGCACTTGCACTCTGCAGCGCCATCGGCATCGATCCGGTGGCGTTGCTGCCGGCGCTACGTGCTTTTCGCGGCTTGCCGCATCGCGTCGAGAAAGTCACCGAGATCGCGGGCGTGACCTATTACGACGACTCGAAAGGCACTAATGTCGGCGCAACGGTCGCCGCACTGGAAGGCTTGGGCTGCAAGTCGGTCGTGATTCTTGGCGGAGATGGGAAGGGACAGGACTTCTCGCCACTCCGGGCTGCCGTGGCCGAGCATGCGCGCGGCGTGGTGCTGATCGGACGCGACGGGCCTGCGATTCGCACCGCCATCGATGGTTGCGGTGTGCCACTATTGGATGCCGCCGACATGGACAAGGCGGTTCAGACCGCTGCCCTACGCGCTTGTCCGGGCGATGCCGTGTTGCTCTCACCGGCCTGTGCCAGCTTCGACATGTTCCGCAACTATGAACACCGCGCCGAAGTATTCAGAGCGGCGGTGCAAGCCCTGGCGCAGGGAGGCAGGCCATGAGCACCACTGCATTGCCGCGTCGTTTCGGCTATCCACCGCAGCCATCGACCACAACGGCGGAACTTGATCCGTTGCTGCTCTGGCCAGCGCTGTCCCTGTTGCTGACAGGCTTGGTCATGGTCTATTCCGCTTCCATTGCCACGGCGGAAGGCAGCAACTTCACCGGCCACCAACCGGCTTACTTCCTGATCCGCCATGCCGTCTATCTCGCGGTCGGACTGGTGGCGGCCCTGATCGCCTTCCAGATTCCGCTACGCTTCTGGCAACAGATGGCCCCGTGGGCATTCCTCGCCGGCATCGTTCTGCTGGCGGTGGTATTGCTCCCGGTGATTGGCCGTTCGGTGAATGGTGCGCAGCGCTGGATCGGTTTCGGCCCGATCAACCTGCAACCCTCTGAGCTGATGAAACTCTTCGCCGTCCTCTATGCCGCCGATTACACCTCACGCAAACTCGCCGACATGGACAGCTTCCGGCGCGGCTTCGTGCCGATGGCGGCAGTGATGCTGCTGGTTGGCGGCCTCTTGCTGCGCGAACCGGACTTCGGCGCCTTCGTCGTCATCATCAGCATCGCAATCGGCATCCTGTTCCTCGGCGGCATCAATGGCCGGTTGTTCGCCGGTCTCATCGGTGTCATGGTGGTAGCCTTTATTTTCCTGATCTGGTCATCACCCTACCGCCTGGAGCGCATCACCAGTTACATGGACCCTTGGCAGAACGCCTTCGGCAAGGGTTACCAACTCTCGCATTCACTGATCGCCTTCGGGCGCGGTGAATGGTTCGGCGTTGGACTGGGCGCGAGTGTCGAAAAATTGTTTTATCTGCCCGAGGCGCATACCGACTTTCTTCTCGCGGTAATCGCCGAGGAACTCGGCTTCGTCGGCGTGGTGATCGTGGTCGGCTTGTTCGCCCTGTTGGTGCAGCGCTGCTTTGCCGTCGGCCGTCAGGCACTGCTGCTTGACCGCATCTTTGCCGGCCTCGTGGCGCAGGGCTTTGGCATCTGGATTGGTCTGCAATCCTTCATCAATATGGGCGTCAATATGGGCCTCTTGCCGACCAAGGGCCTGACCTTGCCACTGATGAGCTTCGGCGGCTCCGGCATCGTCGCCAACTGTCTGGCGATCGCGGTACTGCTGCGCGTGGATTACGAGAATCGCAGATTGATGAGAGGTCTTCCCGCGTGAAGACCATCGTCATCATGGCGGGCGGTACCGGCGGGCACATCATGCCCGGCCTCGCCGTGGCGGAGGAGTTGCAGCGTCATGGCTGTAAAGTCGTGTGGATGGGTAATCCCGACGGCATGGAGGCACGCCTGGTGCCCCAACAGACAGATGGCGGCTACGAGATGGCCTGGGTGCATTTCGGTGCGCTACGCGGCAAGGGCTTGCTGCGCAAGTTGCTGCTGCCACTCAACCTGCTGCGCGGTTTCAAACAAGCGTGGACGCATTTCAGCCGTATCCGGCCTGACGTCGTGCTCGGCATGGGCGGCTTCATCAGCTTTCCCGGCGGCATGATGGCGGCGCTGCGCGGCATCCCGCTGGTGCTGCATGAGCAGAATTCGATTGCCGGTTTGGCGAACAAGGTGCTGGCCAGCGTGGCCGATCGCGTACTGACCGGTTTCCCCGATGTATTGAAGCAGGCGCAGTGGGTCGGCAATCCGGTCAGGGACGCAGTTGCCGTCCTGCCAGCGCCGACTTTTCGCTATGGCGAACGCTACGGGAGACTGCATCTGCTGGTGATCGGCGGCAGCCTCGGCGCGCAGGCGCTCAATGAAACAGTACCGCAGGCACTGGCCCTGCTGGGTGAGGACGAGCGCCCCGATGTTGTCCATCAGGCCGGCGAAAATCATCTCGATGCGCTCCGCGCCGCTTATGCGGCTGCCGGCGTCGAAGCGCACACGGTCGCTTTCATCGCGGACATGGCGGGCGCCTATGCCTGGGCCGATGTAGTGATCTGCCGCGCCGGTGCCCTGACGATTGCGGAACTGGCCGCGGCCGGCGTGGCCAGCATTCTCGTGCCCTTTCCGCATGCCGTCGACGATCACCAGACATCGAATGCGCGCTTTCTTGCCCATGCCGGCGCAGCGATGTTGCTGCCGCAAGAGGAACTGACGGCGGAACGACTGGCGCTGATCCGCAACCTGACGCGTGCGCAATTGCTTGAAATGGCCGAGAAGGCACGCGCACTGGCAATGCCGGATGCAACGAAAGCTGTAGCAAACGTCTGCCGGGAGATTTGTAAATGAAGCACAAGGTAAAAAGAATTCACTTCGTCGGTGTCGGCGGTTCCGGCATGAGCGGCATTGCCGAAGTATTGGCCAACCAGGGTTTTGAAGTGAGCGGTTCGGATCTGGCTGAATCTTCCACCACGCGGCGTCTGGCCGAAAAAGGTGTTCGCGTCACCATCGGCCATACCGCGGAAAATGCCCTTGGCGCGGATGCGGTTGTGGTATCGACCGCCGTGAAGGACGACAACCCGGAGGTGATGGCCGCACGTGAGCGCCATGTGCCCATCGTACCGCGCGCCCAGATGCTGGCTGAACTGATGCGCCTCAAGCAGGGCATCGCCATCGCCGGCACCCATGGCAAGACGACGACGACCAGCCTGACCGCCAGTTGCCTCGCCGAGGCGGGCCTCGACCCCACCTTCGTGATCGGCGGCCGGCTGAATTCGGCAGGCGCCAACGCGCGACTCGGCCAGGGCGACTATCTGGTCGCCGAAGCCGACGAGTCGGATGCCTCCTTTCTCTTCCTGTCACCGGTGATTTCAGTCGTCACCAATATCGACGCCGATCATATGGACACCTACGGCCAGGACTTCGGCCGCCTCAAGCAGGCTTTCATCGATTTCGTCCATCGCCTGCCCTTCTATGGCGTCGCCGTGATGTGCAGCGACGATGTGAATGTGCGCGAGATTTTGCCGGCCATCGCCAAACAAGTAGTGACGTATGGCTTTACAGCGACAGCCAACATTCGCGCCGAGAATGTGCGCGCCAGTACTGACGGCAGCGGACAGATGCATTTCGATTGCGTGCGCACCAACGGCTCGGTGTCACGCTTCCCTGTCACGCTCAATCTGCCAGGCGAACACAACGTCAGGAACGCACTGGCAGCCATCGCTGTGGCCACGGAAGTCGGTGCCAGCGATACGGCGATCCAGAAAGCCTTGGCCGAGTTTAACGGCGTCGGACGGCGCTTCCAGCGCTGCGGCGAGATCGACATTCCTGGTGGTGGGAAGTTCACCTTGGTCGATGACTACGGCCATCATCCAGTCGAGATGGCGGCAACGCTAGCCGCAGCGCGCGGCGCCTTTCCCGGTCGACGCATCGTGCTGGCCTTTCAGCCGCACCGCTACACGCGCACGCGCGACTGCTTCGAGGACTTCGTCAAGGTATTGTCTGCCGCTGATGCCGTGCTGCTGGCCGAGGTTTATGCCGCAGGCGAAGCCCCCATTGTGGCGGCTGATTCTCGTGCGCTGACACGTGCGCTGCGTGTCAACGGCAAGCTTGAGCCGGTGTTCGTCGAAGACATCGCCGCCATGCCGCGGACGATTCTGGAGACTGCGCAAGATGGCGACGTCGTCATCACCCTCGGCGCCGGTTCGATTGGTTCGGTACCCGCCAAATTGGTGGCAGCTTGATGGAGATCCGCAAGGATGAACCGATGGCACAGCATGTCACCTGGCGCGCAGGCGGCAAGGTGGCATGTGCGTGCTTTCCGCGCAACATCGGCGATCTTGCCACGTTCATGAAAACCCTGCGGCACGACGAACCGCTGCTCATGGTCGGCCTCGGCTCCAACCTGCTGATCCGCGATGGCGGATTCGACGGTACGGCCATTTTCACCCACGGCGCCATCGACACGCTACGGCAGGAAGCCGACGGCACACTCTATGCCGAGGCCGGCGTGGCCTCCCCCAAGGTGGCGCGTTTCGCCGCCAACCACGATCTGTCCGGTGCCGAATTTCTTGCCGGCATTCCCGGTACGCTGGGCGGTGCACTAGCGATGAATGCCGGCTGCCACGGTAGCGAAATCTGGTCTTTCGTCGAGCGCGTGCTGATGCTCAACCGGCAGGGCGATTTTATCGAACGGACAGCGGCCGATTTCGCGGTTGCCTATCGTCACGTCGGGCTCAGGAGCGCTACTGATGAAATCTTCGTCGCCGCCTGGCTGCGCTTTCCCGCGGGTGACAGCCTGGCTGCTCGGGCACGGATCAAGGAGTTGCTGGAAAAGCGCATTGCCACCCAGCCACTGCAACTGCCGAACGCCGGTTCGGTATTCCGCAATCCGCCCGGCGACCATGCCGCACGCCTCATCGAGGCGGCCGGTTTGAAAGGAATCGAGGACGCCGGCGCACGGGTGTCCGAAAAGCATGCGAATTTCATCGTTAATCCACACGGCAAAGCAAGCGCTGGCGCGATAGAAAGCTTAATCGGCCGGGTTCAGGCCGCAGTGCGGGATAAATTTGGCGTGGAGCT
>CAJBAP010000013.1 GCA_903950295.1 uncultured Rhodocyclaceae bacterium | reverse complement strand
GGTACGCCGCAGCATATGCTCGGCGTGGTGCAGGACATCACCGCACGCAAGCAGGCCGAATTCGAGATGCAGCGCCTGGCCGACCGCAACCGTGCGCTGATGGAAAGCGCGCACGACGCCATCCTGATCACCAACCGCCATGGCATCCTGATCGATGTGAGCCACCATGCCGAGGAAATCACCGGCTACAGCCGTGACGTCTTGATAGGCATGCATGTCAGCGAGTTGCATCCCGCACACGAATATGCGCGTGTCGCCGAAACGTTTCGCAACATCATGACGATCAGGCACACGCTGGTGGAGATAGAACTCAAGCGACCTGACGGTTATCTGATCCCGGTGGAAATCAGCGCCACCCTGTTCCAGCGCGAAGAGGGCGACTACATCCTCGGGGTTGTGCGCGACATGACGGAGCACAAGAAAACCGAGTTGACCATCCGCCAATATGGCGAGCGCTTCCGCGACCTGATCGAAACCTCGGCCGATTGGGTCTGGGAAGTCAACTTCGACGGGTACTACACCTACGCCAGCCCGCGCGTCTTCGACCTGCTCGGCTATACACCCGAGGAAATCATCGGCAAGACACCTTTCGACCTGATGCCGACCGATGAGGCAGAACGCGTCCGTGGCGTATTTTTACCACTGCGCAAATCCCACCTGCCGCTCTCCAACCTGGTGAATCGCAACACCCACAAGGATGGCCGGATTGTCATTCTCGAGACCAGCGGCACACCGATCATCGACATCGACGGCAACTTTTGCGGCTATCGCGGTATCGACCGCAATGTCACCGAACGCTTCGAGCACCTCGATGCCCTGACCCGCGCCAAAGAAGAAGCCGAGCGCGCCAACCAGGCCAAGTCCGAATTTCTCTCGCGCATGAGCCATGAGTTGCGTACCCCGCTCAACGCCATTCTCGGCTTCACCCAATTGCTCGACCTCGGCAAAAATCTCAATGCCAGCCAGCAGGAAAATATCCACCATATCCTGCGTGCCGGACGCCACCTGCTCGATCTGATAAACGAAGTGCTGGATCTCGCACGCATCGAATCGGGCCAGTTTCACTTGGCGATCGAACCGGTGAAGGTGGCTGCCGTCATCGACGATTGCCTCGCCCTGATACGCCCGTTGGCCGAAATGAAGGGCATTACCGTCATCCACGAGCCGCTGACGAACCCGATCAGCATTGAGACCGACCGGCTGCGACTCAAGCAGGTGCTGGTCAATCTGCTTTCGAATGCCATCAAATACAACCGTCCCGAAGGACAGGTCACCTTGCGACAGGAATTGCACGGTGATCGCTGGCGTGCCACCGTAATTGACACGGGCCCAGGCATCCCACCCGAACGGGCAGTCGAGCTTTTTCAGCCCTTCAACCGTTTGGTCGCCGAAGACAGCGAAGTCGAGGGTAGCGGCATCGGTCTGGTCATTTGCCGCCGCCTTGCCGACGCCATGCATGGCACGCTCGACTTCACCAGCACAGTAGGCGTTGGCAGCGAATTCTGGGTCGAACTCCCCATCACGTCAGACAGCGAAAAAGTCGGCGCTGGCGGGACGGCAGAAAGCATGGTCCAACCGGTTAATAACGCAGATCGTGCCGACACACCGTCAGCCACGGTGCTCTACATCGAGGACAACCCGGCCAACCTCCGCTTGATGCAAGGCATCTTCGAGCTACGCCCAGAATGGCGACTGATCACTGCCCACACCGCCGCACTTGGCATCAGGCTCGCCCAACTCGAAGTCCCCGATCTCATCCTGCTCGATATTGGCTTACCCGGCATGGATGGCCACGCGATTCTCGCCGCGCTGCGCGCCGACCCAAAGACCGCCAATATTCCAGCTATCGCGGTGACCGCCAACGTCCTCAAGCAAGGGGCGGACAGGATCGACGGTAGCGGCTTCCGCGCCTTTCTGGCCAAACCGCTCGAAATCACCTCTTTCCTTGAACTCATCGATGGCGTTCGCGCCGAATTTCCAAAACAATGACCCATTCAAGCGCTGACGACGATCTCAAATCCGCAGTAATCCTGCTGGTGGATGACCTGGTACCCAATCTGCGCCTGCTCGAAAAAGCCTTGCAGGAAGACGGCTATGTGCGGCTAATTGCCACCAGCGATGCTCGCCAGGCCTTTCTGCTCGCCCAGGAGGCGAATGCCGACCTGGTATTGCTCGACCTCAACATGCCTTATCTGAACGGCCATGAAGTGATGGCGCAACTGGCGACATTGCCAACTCCGCCGGCGGTACTGGTACTGACGGCGCAAGCCGACCAGGACAACCGCCTGCGGGCAATCAAGGCCGGCGCCCGCGATTACCTGACCAAGCCGTTCGATATCCTGGAACTACTGGCGCGTGTGCAGAATGTCATCGGCGCCCATCTGCACCAGAAGGAAATTCAGCAGCATGCTGAGTTACTCGAGCAACGCGTGCGCGAACGCACCCGCGAACTCGCCGACACCCGCCTCGACATCATCCGCCGCCTCGGCCGCGCGGCCGAATGGCGCGACAACGAAACCGGCCTGCACATCATCCGCATGAGCAAGTTCTCGCAAATCATCGGCCTCAGGGCCGGCTTGAGCGAAACCGCCGCCGACATGCTGCTCAACGCCAGCCCGATGCACGATATCGGCAAGATTGGCATTCCCGACCGCATCCTGCTCAAACCCGGCAAGCTCGACGCCGAAGAGTGGCCGGTGATGCAAACGCACGCGGCCATCGGCGCCGACCTGCTCGATGGCAACCCGACGCCCCTATTTGTCATGGCGCGCGACATCGCCCTCACCCACCAGGAAAAATGGGACGGCAGCGGCTACCCGCGCGGACTGGCGGGTGAGGCGATTCCGCTAGTCGGTCGCATCGTCGCCATCGCCGACGTATTCGACGCACTCACCAGTGAGCGCCCCTACAAGAAACCCTGGCCGATTAAAGATGCTTTGGCTTTCATGCGCGAGCAGTCCGGCAAACATTTCGACCCTGCACTGGTAGAACACTTTCTGGCCGCCATCGATGAAATAGCACCGATCTGCGAGTGCTACTCAGATGCCCACTCGCAATCCATGAACCAATGAACCCGCCCGATCCCCGCCCCATGCTGGTGCTGGTCTGCGACGATGTTGCCGACAATCTCGAGGTCGTACGCCAGTGCCTGATTGGCCAGGGCCACACCATGCTGGCGGCCACCACGGGCGAAGCAGCGGTCGAGTTGTTTCGCACCGAGCAACCCGACCTGGTGTTGATGGATGTCATGCTGCCCGGCATCGACGGCCATGAAGCGGTACGTCAGATACGCTTGTTGGCGGGCGAACGCTGGGTGCCCATCATTTTCCTCTCCGCGCTGACCCAATCGGCGGACATGATTCGTGGCCTTGCTGCAGGCGGCGACGATTACATGACCAAGCCCCTTGATTTGCGCCTGCTCATCGCCAAACTGGGGGCCATGCAGCGCATCGTCGGCATGCAAGTCCGCCTGGAGGAAACCTCGACCGAATTGCAGCACTATCGTGACCAGGCTGAACAGGAACTCGAAATCGCCCGCGCGCTGCTCGATCACATGACCGCAGCAGACGCCTTGGCGACGCCTGGGCTGGCGGTCTGGATCGACGCCGCAGCGCGATTTTCCGGTGATCTCTTGCTCGCGCGGCAAGCGAGGAATGGCGACCTGTACCTGATGCACGCCGATTCAATGGGTCACGGTCTGCCTGCCGCCCTGCCGCTGCTGCCGATTGCCCCCATTTTTACCAGCATGGTCGAGCGCGGCCACGGCGTCGCCAGCATCGTGCGCGAGATGAATGCACGGCTGCGCCACCAATTGCCGAGTGGTCGCTTCGTGGCTGCCACCGTCGCCCGCATCAATGTAAAAAATCGTCTGGTCGAAATCTGGAACGGTGGCAACCCGCCGGCCTGGCTATTGGACCAAGCCGGCGTCCCCTGCGCCCGTTTCGACGCCGATCACCCAGCCTTGGGCATTCTCGACGATGCCGACTTCAACAGCGACATTCAGATCTGGCAGTGCCATAAACCCGTACGCCTGCTGATCTATTCCGACGGACTGGAGGATGCTACCTCCCCTGCGGGCCAGGCCTTCGGCCAGTCGGCCATCCTCGCCGCCTTCAGCCAGGCCGGCCAACCCGATGCCCGCATCGTCCCGCTGCAGGCCGACCTTGCCCGCCATCTTGCCGGCGGCGCGCCGCACGACGATATTTCGGTAGTACTGTTCGACTACTGAAGCCGGACAGTAGCTCGTCGCCGGTTTGTGCCGGTTTGTGCATTGCGGCACGTCGCACCGTGTGACACAATTCGTACCGAACTTTGCTGACTTTGATCATGACTGAACCAACCTCCCCCACCCCGCAGACCGACGACAACCACATCATCGCCGAACGGCGTGAGAAGCTCGCGCAATGGCGCAAGAGCGGCAACGCCTATCCCAACGATTTCTCCCGCGAAAACCTTGCCGGGCGGCTCGACGAGTTGTACAGCGAAAAGACCCGCGAGGAACTCGAAGCCACCCCCATCGAGGTCAAGGTGGCGGGTCGCATCATGCTCAAGCGCGTGATGGGCAAGGCAAGCTTCGCCACCATTCAGGACCTGTCGGGCCGCATTCAGCTCTACATCAACAACGACGGCGTC
>CAJBAP010000012.1 GCA_903950295.1 uncultured Rhodocyclaceae bacterium | reverse complement strand
CCAATCCACCTCGCGTTGCGCAAAGCAGCAGTAACACAATGTACCGAAGTCAATTTTTTGAAGGTAACCTATTATTCAAAACAATTCGACTCCGGTACCAATGGCACTAACTTAAGGCCAATGGCGGCTAACTCCCTCCCCTTCCCCCTGTGTCAGGCTAGTTGTCGCCTCAAAATTTAACTTTGAGGTATGGAGACAGCAATGGGATTACGTTATTCAGAAGCATTTATCGAGCAGGCATTAATGAAGGTATATTCGCGTGGAGACCGGACGGTGCAGTCGGTCGCGGATGATCTGATCATCTATTGTCACACGGTAAAAAATTGGTTGAAAAGAAAAGCGGTGAGCGCGGTTGGCGTGTTGGCGACAAAAGAGAAGCGTCCCCAGGATTGGAATGCCGAACAGCAGCTGGTGGCGTTGCATGAAACACACGGCTTGTCGGGTGAACCCTTGCAGGCATGGTGTCGAGAAAACGGTTTATTTGCCCATCATTTGGCCAGCTGGAAAACGGCTTTTTGTGCCGAGGGTAAAGCCGCGCCAGGCACGCGTGAAATCAGGGTATTGAAAGACGAAAACGAGCAACTCAAGCGGGAATTAGTGCGCAAAGAGAAAGCGTTGGCGGAGGCGGCCGCGTTGCTGATTTTACAAAAAAAGTTCCGAGCGCTCTGGGAGGACGAGGTCAAATGACCTCTCTCGCGGAGCGCGGCCAGATCATCGCGCTGGTAGCGGAAGCCATTGCTGCGGGCGCGCGCCAGGATCGTGCCTGCGCGGCCATCACCCTCAGCGAACGTACCTTGCAACGCTGGCAGGGCGACCGGTCACGCGGCGATCAACGCCCCGCACGGGAGCAGATACCCGGAAACAGGCTCAGTGCGCCCGAACGCGAACGCCTGCTGGCGGTTGCGAACTCGGAGGAATTCGGCAGCCTGCCGCCTGGCCAGATCGTGCCTATACTGGCCGATCGCGGGCAGTACATCGCCTCCGAGTCAACTTTTTACCGCATCCTGGGGGAAGAGAATCAACTCAAGCATCGCGGTGCAGAGCGACCCGCGCAACGGCGACACAAACCACGCGCGCTCTGTGCCACGGCCCCCAACCAGCTGTTCAGTTGGGACATCACGTATCTGCCGACGCAAATCAAGGGCATCTATTTTTACCTGTATTTGTTTATGGATATTTTTAGCCGCAAAATTGTTGGCTGGCAGATTTATGACGCTGAAAGTAGCGACTTGGCCGGTGAAGTCATGCGCGACATTTGCGCGCGGGAAGCCATCGCGCCGAACCAGGTGGTGCTGCATTCTGACAACGGCAGCCCGATGAAAGGTGCCAGCATGTTGGCCACTCTGCAAGCGCTGGGCGTGGCCCACTCGTTTAGTCGGCCTGCTGTCAGCAATGACAATCCTTACTCGGAATCGCTGTTCAAGACCTTGAAATACCGCCCCGCTTACCCGCGTCAGGCGTTTGAAAGTCTGCTGGCTGCCAGGCAGTGGGTCGGCATGTTTGTCCAATGGTACAACCATGAACATCGGCACAGCGCCATCAACTTCGTGACCCCCGCAGAGCGTCATGCAGGCCTCGACACCGCATTGCTGGAGAATCGCGTTACCGTCTATGAGGCCGCGAAAAATAGGCATCCGGAGCGCTGGAGCGGCCTCACCAGAAGTTGGCAACCAGTTCTCGTCGTTCACCTCAATCCAGATCAGCATATCGCCGAAAAAGATGGCCAAATGAAAGGAAATTTAGAATTTAAAATGGCGGCATGAACGAAAACATTCAGGCGACAACTAGCTTGACAATCACCGCCTTCAAGGGGAGGGTAGGGGTGGGGATGGGGTTAAATGTGGCGAAACAACCCATCCCCATCCTAGCCTTCCCCTT
>CAJBAP010000011.1 GCA_903950295.1 uncultured Rhodocyclaceae bacterium | reverse complement strand
CTCAAAGGCCAAGATTTTCGGCAAGGCACAGGAATACAACCTGTTCGATTGCATCGAATGTGGTTGCTGTGCCTTCGTCTGCCCGTCGCGCATTCCGCTGGTGGATTACTACCGTTTCGCCAAAAGCGAAATCTGGGCGCGCGAGAACGAAAAGGCCACTGCCGAAGCAGCGCGCGAACGCTACGAATTCCGCCAACTCCGCGAGGAGCGCGAGAAGGTAGAGAAAGCCGCCAAACTCGCCGCCAAGGCAGCCGAAACCAAGGCCAAGCTGGCGCAGGAAGAAGCGGCCAAGGCAGCCGCCGGCGATCCTGAAAAAGTCGGCGCTGGCGGGACGGCAAATACTGTCGACAGCGTGGCGCCCGCCGATGACAAACTGGCCTTGATCGCTGCCGCCCAGGCCCGCGCTGCAGCTAAAAAAGAGGCTGTCACCCCGCAAAACATCGACCAACTCACGCCGATCCAGCAGGCGGAGGTCGACAAGGCCGAAGCCCGCCGCGCCCTGACCGAACAACTGAAAGACGGCGCCTGATGACCAACTCGCCCCATTTTCTAAAACCCACCAGTGTGCAGAGCGTGATGCTGCGGGTACTGCTCGCGCTGATACCCGGTATTGCCGCCTACGTCTGGTTCTTCGGCGCGGCCATCCTGGTGCAACTGGCATTGGCTTCGGTCACGGCCTTGCTTGCCGAAGCGCTGATGCTGAAGCTGCGCGGCAAGCCCGTGATGCTGTTCGTCACCGATGGCAGCGCGCTGGTCGCCGCCTGGTTGGTGGCACTGACTTTCCCGCCCATCGCCCCCTGGTGGCTCACCATCAGCGGCGTGTTGATCGCCATCGTCGTCGCCAAGCACCTGTATGGCGGACTCGGGCAAAACCCCTTTAACCCCGCCATGGTGGCCTTCTGCACCATGATCGTCGCCTACCCGCAACTGATGTCGCAGTGGCCGCACGCCGAAGTCCACGACTTCAGCATCCAGCTCAATGCCATCATCGGCAGTCTGTACGGCCTCGACCGCCATCTCGACGCCATCATCATGGCCACGCCGCTTGACGCCCTGCGCACCGTGCTGCGCGACCCCGAGCAGAATGCCACCATCGCCGGCATCCTGGGTTCGCATGCCACCTTCGGCAATATCGGCGGGCGCGGCTGGGAGTGGGTGGCGGCCGGCTATCTGCTCGGCGGCCTCTGGCTGATTCAGCAGCGCATCATCACTTGGCACATCCCCGTCGCCTTCATACTGACGCTGACCGTGGTTGCCACCGCGTTCAACATCGCCAACCCTGACCGTTTCGTCGGTGCCAGCTTCCATCTCTTTACCGGCGGCGCGATGCTGGGTGCCTTTTTCATTGCTACCGACCCGGTCTCCGGGGCCACTACGCCGCTGGGAAAGCTGATTTTTGCCGCCGGCGCCGCACTGCTGACCTGGATCATCCGCACCTTCGGCGCCTACCCGGACGGCATGGCCTTCGCCATTTTGCTGATGAACCTGCTGGTACCGCTGATCGACATGAAGACCCAGCCCAAGGTCTTCGGCCACAAGCGGAAGAACATGCCATGAGCACCCACGACGCCGAACCCGCCAGCCTGCCGTCGCCAGCCCCGGTGGCCAGCGCCATGCACATCTCGACGCAAACCGCCGCCACCCTGCTGGTGTTCACCCTGATGTTCACCGCGCTCATGGCCGGCGTTTACCAAGTTACCAAGCCGGTGCTGGACGCCACTGCACTGGAAGCCAAGCGCCGCCTGATCAGCGAAGTGCTACCCGCCGACACTTACGACAACGACCTGCTCGCCGACGCCATCGCCCTGCCGGCCACGCCCTCACTCAACCTGGCGGAACCCACCCGCCTCTATCGCGCCCGCCGGGGCGGACAACCGGTGGCACTGGTGCTCGAGGCTGCCGCCCTCGATGGCTATTCGGGCGAAATTCGCCTCATCCTCGCGGTGCAGGCCGACGGCCGCCTGGCGGCAGTGCGCGTCACGGCACACAAGGAAACGCCGGGACTGGGCGACTACATCGACCCGAAAAAAGACAAGAACAAGGCGCAACCCTGGATTACCCAGTTCAATGGCCACAGCTTCAGCGACACCCCGCGCACAAAATGGCGCGTGAAAAAAGACGGCGGCGTTTTCGACCAGCACGTCGGCGCTACCATTTCGGCGCGTGCCGTCACCAACGCCACCGGCCGGGCGCTGGCCTGGGCATCGGAGCGCAGCAGCGCGCTCTATGCTCTGCCGGCCAATGCCCGCTACGAGGAGAAATGATGGCCCCCATCAGTGTCTATGGCGAAATCACTCGCAACGGGTTGTGGAAGCAGAATGCCATCCTCGCCCAGCTTCTCGGCCTGTGCCCCCTGCTGGCCATCAGCACTTCACTGGTCAATGCGGTCAGTCTTGGACTCGCAACCATCGTCGTGATGGGGCTATCGAATTTTGCCGTCTCGGCACTGCGCAGTTTCATCCCGTATGAGATTCGCATCCCCGTATTCGTCCTCATCATCGCTGCGCTGGTCACTGTCGTCGACCTTGCTTTCAACACCTTCCTGCACGATCTCTACCTGGTGCTGGGCATCTTCATTCCGCTGATCGTCACCAACTGCATCGTGCTGGCGCGCGTCGAAGCCTTTGCCGCCAAGAATCCCGTCGGCCTCTCCGCCTTCGACGGCGTGATGATGGGGATCGGCTTCG
>CAJBAP010000010.1 GCA_903950295.1 uncultured Rhodocyclaceae bacterium | reverse complement strand
TCGACCGTTTCGAAATCGATGGCACCACGTTTCTCGCGCGCCTTCGCCAGCAGGCGGTAAAGCGCATCGAGATTTTCCAGGTAAGGCAACAAGGTGCCGATCTTTTCCAGTGCTGCGACATCCTTGTCGTAGAGCGCCGCGGCGACCTCGGTATAGGTCAGGCGGGCGTGCGACCAGATCACTGCGGCATAAAACCGGTATTGCTTGATCGCGCCGGTGGCGGAGATCGCCATGTCACAGACCATGCAGAGACGCTCGACCTGTGGGTTGAGTGAGCACAGCCCGTTCGATATCTTTTCCGGCAGCATCGGGATCACGCGGCGCGGGAAATACACCGAGTTGCCGCGCTGCTGTGCCTCGGCATCAAGCGCGCCGCCGCCCTGAACATAATGCGACACATCGGCAATGGCCACGATGAGACGGTAACCCTTGCCTTGCCGTTCGCAATACACGGCGTCGTCGAAGTCCTTTGCCGTCTCGCCGTCGATGGTCACGAGCGGTAGTTGCGTCAGATCCTCGCGGCCCTTCCAGTCGGTCTTGCGCACGGTGTCGGGCAGCTTCTTCGTTTCGGCCAGCGCTTCCTTCGAGAACTCGAAGGGCAGCTCGTGCTTGCGCAGCGCGATCTCGATTTCCATGCCGGGATCGGCGTAGTTGCCAAGGATTTCGATGACGCGGCCAATCGGCTGCGATTGTTTCGATGGTTGCTCGACGATGTCGACCATCACCACCTGGCCGGCTTTCGGCCGGAGCGCTTTGCGGTCGCCCTTTTCGGGGGGCGCAATCAGAATGTCCTGGCTGATGCGGCGGTTCTCGGCGACGACGAAGTAAACGCCATGCTCCTGAAACACCCGCCCGACAATCTTCTGGTTGGCCCGTTCGGTGACTTCGACGATCTTGCCTTCCGGTCGCCCCTTGCGATCCAACCCGACTACGCGCGCGATGGCATGGTCGCCATGCAGCACCTTGTCCATTTCCTTTTCGGCCAGAAACAGGTCGGGTCCCTTGTCCTCGCGCACGAGAAAGCCGAAGCCATCGGGATGCCCCTGGACGCGACCTTTGAGCAAGTCGGCCTTGTCCGGTATCAGCCAGTCATCGCGGCGGTTTTGCAGCAACTGGGCGTCGCGCGCCATCGCACCGAGGCGACGGCTGAACGACTCGCGCTCGAAATCGGTAATGTCGAGCAACTGGCAGAGACGCTCGAAGCCGACGGGCACGCCTTGTTCGGCCAGCGTTTGCAGGATGTATTCGCGGCTGGGCAGCGGGTGATCGTATTTGGCCCGCTCGCGCTCGATCTCGGGATCGGCCAGACGGATTTTGGAAAGTTTGCTGTGTTTGGGGTGTTTGTTTGACATCGTATGTATTTACTTTAAAATCCGCGCCTCTCGCAATTCGCCCAGGTGGCGGAATTGGTAGACGCACTAGTTTCAGGTACTAGCGGGTAACACCGTGGAGGTTCGAGTCCTCTCCTGGGCACCAAGTATAGCGGACGCGGAATTGTGAGAGATCAGGTAGTTAGCAGTATCGTCCTTACCAAGTCGAAGGTCGGAATTCCTGTCAGTTCAGGATGCGACCAGGACAGAATCAGGACAAGGATTCGGGCCGCTTTTGCGGCCCGTTTGCATTCTAAGCCCTAGCTTGGCGCTGCGCCATAGGCTGGAAGCTTACCTTCTCACCGCGGCAGTAATAAACTTCGCCATGCTTGAAACCTTCCGCTCCCACCGCCTTACCCTCCTGTCGATCATCGCAGTGTCGACGATTGTCTTGTCGACCCTGCTGCTGCTCATGCAGTTGCGCACCCGCGAACTCGAGCATGCGGTCGGTGAAACGGTCAGTCTGAGCAGCATCATTGCCGAGCAGACAACGCGCTCGCTGCAAAGCGTCGACATGGCGCTGCGCATTGCGCTGGACCGGCTGGAAGAGGCTGAACGGCAGGGCATTCCGCTCGACGATGCCGCCATCCACGCCATGCTGCTATCGCGTACTGCCAGCATGCCGCATTTGATCGCCCTTTATGTTGTCGATGCCGACGGCACGATGGTGAACACCTCGCGTGAATATCCTGCCACGCGACTCCAGCTTGCCGACCGCGAGTATTTCCTTAAACAGAAAGAGGAAAAGGGCACCGACATGTATGTCGGCACGCCAGCAAAGAGCCGCTCCAATCAACAGTGGACGCTACATATTTCTCGCCGTATCCAGAAGCTGAACGGCGAATTCGGTGGTGTCGTCGCGGCGGCACTGGACCTGAGTTACTTTGAGAGTCTTTATAGCTCGATCCAGCTTGATTTCGTCAGCCCGATATCGCTCCAACTGAATGACGGCACCCTGGTGGTGCGTCAGCCTCACGAGGAGTCCCTGATCGGCAAGAAGCTGCCCTTGCCCGAGGTGCATCTCCACGGTGCGCCGCACGTCGATCCGATCACCATCAGGAACGAGGGTGAAGAATCCGGCAGTACCACTTTCCGCCACATCAGCGAATTTCCACTGGTCCTGGCGGTGGGCAATCTCGACCAGGCAGCCCTCACCGGCTGGCGCGAATCGGCCCGCATCATCGTCGCCGATGCCAGCCTGGCGGCAATTCTGGTTCTGCTGGCGGCATTCCTGCTCCTGCGCGAGCAGCGCCGCGCCGAGCGGCAGGCCCGCGAATCGCATCAGCAACTGCGCGAGTTGGCCACATCATTGCAAACC
>CAJBAP010000009.1 GCA_903950295.1 uncultured Rhodocyclaceae bacterium | reverse complement strand
GGCGATGAATCGGCACTTTATCAGCGTGATTGCCGGCGGCTTTGGCACCACCAGCGGCGCGACGCCGGTGGCGGGTGCTGTGCCTGCCGGCGAAGTTACGCCGATCAGCAGCAGCGAGACGGCGGAATTGCTGGGCGAGGCGAAGAGCGTGATCATCGTTCCGGGTTACGGCATGGCGGTGGCGCAGGCGCAGCACACGGTGTACGAAATCACCAAGCATCTGCGCGAGAAGGGTGTGAATGTTCGATTCGGCATACACCCCGTCGCCGGGCGCATGCCCGGGCACATGAACGTGCTGCTGGCGGAAGCCAAGGTGCCCTACGACATCGTGATGGAGATGGACGAGTTGAACGATGACTTCCCGACCACCGATGTGTCGATCGTCATCGGTGCCAACGACATCGTCAATCCGGCGGCGGAGGATGATCCGACCAGCCCGATCGCCGGCATGCCGGTGTTGCAGGTCTGGAAATCGAAGACCTCAATCGTCATGAAGCGCTCCATGGCTTCCGGCTACGCCGGGGTCGACAACCCGCTCTTCTACAAAGACAACAACCGCATGCTCTTCGGTGATGCGAAGAAAATGCTCGACGAGGTGCTGGGGGCACTGAAGGCCTAAGTGACTTCGGGTTTGGGCCTCTCGGTTGTGCGTAGCCTGCCCGATCGGGGCTCACGCGCCTGGTTCCGCATTCACGTGGACATACCCGGCGGCTGAAACCTCTGCGTCATCCTACCGGTGGGTTTGTGCCAGCCACTTGCCCAGCACGGTGGCCAAGGCATTAACGGCAATCGGCTTGGTGAGGAAATCGTCCATGCCGCTGGCCATGCAATGCTGGCGATCTTCTTCGAAAGCATCGGCCGTCAGCGCGATGATCGGTTGGCGTGGGCGCCCGTTTTCGGCTTCCCACTGGCGGATGCGTTCGGTGGCGATGTAGCCGTCCATGATCGGCATCTGCAGATCCATCAGGACGAGATCCGCCGTGTCGCCCTGACCTTGGGTGATCGCATCCACCGCCTGTTGCCCGTCCTCGGCCAGGCTAGTGCTCAGGCCAAGTTTGCGCAAGAGGGCGGCGATCACTTTCTGGTTGGTGGGATTGTCTTCGACGATCAGCACGTGGCCGGAGAGTTGCGTCGGCGGCGTGACGGAGGACGCACCCTGCTCACCGGAGCGGGTGGCCTGCCGGCTGTCTGCGCCGTCGGCAACGAGATCGGTCTTGATGCGGAACCAGAACCGTGCGCCCTGATCGGGCAGGCTTTCCACCCCGACATCCCCACCCATCAGCCGGGCCAGGCTGCGCACGATCGAGAGTCCGAGGCCGGTACCGCCGAATTGTCGCGTGATCGAACTGTCGGCCTGGGTAAAGGGTTTGAACAGGATGGACTGTTTATCTTCCGGAATGCCGATGCCGGTATCGGTCACGATGAATTCGAGCAAGGCGATTTTCCCGCTGCGCTCGACCTCGTGGGCTTCGATGCGCACCTGACCGTGAGCAGTAAACTTGATGGCGTTGCCGACCAGGTTGGAGAGCATCTGGCGCAGTCGATGGGGGTCGCCCAGATAGCGCTGTGCCGGCCCGATCCAGTGGGCTTCGATGGATAACCCCTTGTGCGCAGCCGCTTCGGTGAACAGCGCCCGGATTTCATGCACGATCTGTCCTGGTTCCAGAGTGCTGGACTCCAGTTCGAGCTTGCCGGCTTCGACCTTCGAGAGATCGAGAATGTCGTTGAGCAGGGTGAGCAGAGCCTGGCCGGAGTTGTGGATGGTGCGGGCATAGTCGCGCCGCTCACTGTCATCCAGGCTCGGCATCAGCAGCAACTGCGCCATGCCGAGTATGCCGTTCATCGGCGTGCGGATTTCATGGCTCATGGTGGCGAGAAAGCGGCTCTTGGCGATGTTGGCGACATCCGAGGCTTCCTTGGCGGCGCGCAGTTCTGCTTCGCCCCGTTTCTGGTCGCTGATGTCCTCGAAGATCCAGATGCTGCCGGCGTTCAAATCATCCGTGGTGATGGCCTTGCCGGACAGACGCGACCAAATCAGCGAGCCGTCTTTGCGCTGCATCTCCTGTTCGCTGACG
>CAJBAP010000008.1 GCA_903950295.1 uncultured Rhodocyclaceae bacterium | reverse complement strand
ATCTACCCATTGCCTATGCGCAACGCTCGCGCCTGCGTCCGCCCGGTGCGCTCGATGAAAAAGACTTTCTCTCCTCCTGCATCAAGTGCGGCCAGTGCGTACAGGTCTGCCCGGTCGATGCCATCAAGCTGGCCGACCTGGTCGATGGCTTCGGCGTCGGCGTGCCCTACATCGATGCGCGCGCGCAAGCCTGTGATTTTTCCTGCGATGCCGTGCAGTGCATCCTCGCCTGCCCGACCGGTTCGCTGACCTACCACAAGCCCGAATTTCTGCACGTGCGGCCGGGCGCGGCACTCGCCGCCAAGCCGATTCTCAAGGCCAAGGAAAACGATGCCGAGAACACGCTCAACCTCAATGAGCGTATCGGCGTGGCGCGCCTGACGCGGCCTGAATCCTGTCTCGCCATCCAGGGCAAAGGCTTCAAGGGTCAGGCGCGCGGCGCAAACTTCAAGGGCGAAATGCGCTACATGGACGTTGATCGCTGGAAACCGATTCCCGTGCGCGACCACCCCTACGACCTGCCCGAGTGCGACCTGTGCGTGCGCGAGTGCCCCGTCAAGAACGCCATTTCCATCGAGACCGTCTTCGCCCCGGATGGCAGCAAGCGCAAATCGCCGGTGATCCATGAACCCTGCGTCGGCTGCGGGGTCTGCGAGATGATCTGCCCGGTCGAACCGACCGCCATTGAAATCGTGCCGCGTGAGGTGTGGAGATCATGAACACTGGATTGAAACGCCGTTTCGGCGACCAGATCAAGGTCATGTTCGGCCGTGATCCTTCCCGCCCGATCGTGGCAGAAATTTCGCCTGATGCGCAGAAGCTGCACTTCTACAAAAAAGGCAACCGCGACCTGATCGCCGAAAAGCTGCATGCGCGCGCCCATGCCGAGCATGACAACAAGTGGCGTAACCGCCGCTGGATCACCCTGATCCTCGCCAACCTGTTTTTTGTCATCTCGTTCTATTTCGACATCCAGATCCTCGAGGGAGCACTGACGGCTTCGCGCTTCATCGGCTTTCACCTGATCGATCTCAATTCAGCCTTGCAGGTGATGCTGGCGCACAAGCACATCATCGTGAATCTCGTCATTGGCACCTCGACCGTCATCGTCTTGTGGTTGCTGTTGGGCGGGCGCACCTTCTGCTCCTGGGTCTGCCCTTATCACCTGCTGGCAGAATGGGCGGAAAACATTCACCTTTATCTGGTGAAGAAAAAGCTGGTGACCGACCAGTCGATGGATCGCCGCCTGCGCACCGTGTTCTGGATCATCTTCGCCCTGCTGGCATTGGTGACGGGCTACACGGTATTCGAGGCCATCTCGCCCACCGGCATCCTTTCACGCGCCATGATTTACGGGCCGGGCCTCGCGCTGCTATGGGTGCTGGCGCTGCTGGTGTTCGAGGTCTTTTTCTCGAAGCGTGCCTGGTGCCGCTATGCCTGCCCGATCGGCCTGACCTATGGCGTGGTCGGCATCTTCTCGCCATTGCGCATCAAATACACCCTCGACGGCTGCTTCCACGAGGGCGATTGCCGCAAGGTCTGCCTGGTGCCGCACGTTCTCGACACAGTGATCAAGGGCCGCGCCATCCACACCGAAGTACCGATCGGCCCCGACTGCACGCGCTGCGGCCTGTGCGTCGACACCTGTCCAACCGGTTCGCTCAAGTTTGAAGTCAAGGGGCTGTCGAAACTGATGTAAGCCCACGTAGCGCTCCCTTGCGCCGTCCCGCCAGCGCCGACTTTTTTGAAAATGGATGGCCCCTTTGAACAGGAGATTATCTTGCACATGAATTCACCATTGTTATGGACTGCGGTGGTACTGGGATCCCTTGCTGCGCTTGGCGCACAGGCCCAGAGTTCACCAGTACCGGCCGAGAAACGCGAGTTGATCTACTGTGCCGACCGCATGACGCACGAGGAGCGTGAAGCCTATCGCGCAAAGATGCGCGCCGCCAGGTCCCACGAAGAGAAAGAGACATTGCGCACGGCGCATCGTGCCGAAATGCGGGCGCGTGCCAATGACCAAAGAGCTGCCGATTGCCAACCTCCAGGACAGCAGTGGCGCGGCGGGGGGCAACAATGAAACGATATGCCCCTGCTTTGACTTGGCTTGCCCTGACAATCGCCATGGCCGGTTGTGGCAACACGGCACCAAAGGGCGATGCCCAGCGCGGCGCCAAGCTTCACGAGATCTGCCTCGACTGCCACGGCAGTGGTCCCTATACGCGTCAGGACCACAAAATGAAGTCACATGATGCCCTGCGACGAGAAGTAGTGCGCTGGGGCGACTACTACAACCCGGCCCTGTCGGAGCAGGATGTGGACGATCTGGTCGCCTATCTCGAGCGGGACTTCTACAAGTTCTGAAACATGCGGAATCTGCTCGTCCGCAGCAAAAGTCGGCACTGGCGGTACGGCGACTGGCGTAGCTTGTTTCGTGCTGTTTTTCCAGCTAACGACACTTAACGAGAATCAAGGACGCTCATCCGCCTCCTTGTAGAATTCTGCCCATGATCCGCTGCGAAAATCTCTCGAAAACCTTTCGCCGTGCGCGCGTGCTCGATGGCATCAATCTCGACATCGCACTCGGCGAACGCATTGCCCTGATCGGCTCCAACGGCGCCGGCAAGACCACGCTGATCCGCTGCCTGCTGGGCGAATATATCCACGATGGCACAGTGACCATCGAGGGCCGGTCGCCGCGCACCGAGCGCACAGCGGTGCTCGGTAGTATCGGTTTCGTGCCGCAGTTGCCTCCGCCCCTGAAAATGCCGGTCGGGCAGCTCATCGAATTCTCGGCGGCACTCTCGGGTGCCGACCCCAGCCATATCGACGCGATTGCCGGTCGCCTTGGTCTGGATGTGACCACCATTCGTACCCGCCCCTTCATCAAGCTTTCTGGCGGGATGAAACAAAAACTGTTGATTGCCATTGCCCTCGGTCGCGACGCCAAGCTTCTCATCATGGATGAGCCCGCTGCCAACCTCGACCCCGCCGCCCGCAAGATTTTCTTCGACCTGCTCGCCGAGCGGCAAAACAGCGCGACGATGATCATCTCCAGTCACCGCATCGACGAAGTGGCCGCGCTCGT
>CAJBAP010000007.1 GCA_903950295.1 uncultured Rhodocyclaceae bacterium | reverse complement strand
GCGTCGACCTCGGCCGCGGCAGCCATGCAGCCAACGTCTGGACCTGCGATTTCAGCTACGACTACGTGAAGATCAACGCCGACTATCGCAGCTGATGGCACTGCTCTGGCTTGCCCTCGGCTGGATCGCCTACGCCGCTCTCCATTCGCTGCTCGCGGCACTGGCATGCAAAGCCTGGGTGACCAGGCGCTGGCCAGGCTTTGCGCCGTACTACCGCCTGACCTTCAATGCGCTGGAGACGCTGCTGCTGGTGCCGTTGGTGTGGGCAACGTACGCACTGCCCGGTGACTGGCTGTGGCGCTGGACCGGCCCGCTGGCATGGGTGGCAAATGGCTTGGCGCTGGCAACACTTGCCGGCTTCTATTTCTCCACGCGGAATTACGACATGGGGGAATTCCTCGGCACGCGACCCTGGCGAGAAAAGCGCACGGATGCAGTCGAGCACGAAGGTTTTCGCATTTCACCGCTGCACCGCCATGTGCGCCACCCCTGGTACGCACTCGGGCTGCTGCTGATCTGGACACGTGACATGAATGCGCCGCTGCTGATTTCGGCCGGCGCGATGACACTCTATTTCCTGGTGGGTTCACGCCTCGAAGAGCACAAACTGGAAGCGCACTTCGGCGCAGCCTATCGGGATTACCGACAGCAAGTGCCGGGTCTGATTCCGCTGCCCTGGAAATGGCTATCGGCTACCAAAGCCGAAGCGCTGGTTGAGCGCGCCAAAATAACAGCAATTAACCCAGCGGGCGCGTATGGCGACTGACGGCCATCAACGGCCACAACCGGCCTCTGATAGGCCGGAAGATGAGCTAACATGAGCGGCAGCTAACTCATAACAAAGCAGCCCTTTACTGCCGAGTGGCAATGGTCGCGAGGTTCAACCATTGCTGATTTTACTCAGCCACCACCTCGCAGATAGCTAAGACTTTCGAGCAACCTTTGGGTGTCGGATGCATACCTGAGGGTCCAACAGTCTTTATCAGAAAACCAGTGGGCCACATTCGTGAGATTCAATCATAGGAAAATGGAATAAATGATACCTGACTCAATTCGCCTTGGCCTGATGCCGCCCCTGACCGGGCTGGTTGAAATTTAAGGCCCCGAAATTGTCTGGGCGGCGCGTATCGCCTGTGATGAAATCAACGAACGCGGCGGGGTGCTGGGGCGGCCGCTGGAGCTGGTGATTGAGGACGATGGCAGCCTGCCGGATACTGCCGTGCCGGCGGCTGAACGGCTGATCGATGCACATGGTTGCGTCGCCATCATCGGCAATCTGCTTTCCAATTCACGTATTGCCGTGGCTGCGCAGGTGGCCGAACCAAAGCAGATTCCGCTGCTCAACTTCTCGTTTTACGAAGGCAGCATCAGCGGTCGCTACTTCTTCCATTTTGCCGCACTGCCCAATCAGCAGATCGACCAGATGATTCCTTTCATGGCGCGGCGCTACGGTCTCAAGATGTTCTTTGCCGGCAACAACTACGAGTGGCCACGCGGATCGATTGACGCGGCCAAGCGTGCCTTGCAGCGTCTCGACGGCGACATCGTCGGTGAGGAATACCTGCCGATAGGCTGCGACACTGTTGCTATTGACCTACTGCTGGCACAGCTTGGCCGTTCGGGCGCCGACGTCTTTGTGCCTTACTTTGCAGGTAGCGACCAGATCACCCTGCTGACACGTTTCACCGAACTTGGTCTGAAATCTCGCATGGCCGTGGTGATGGGGCATTACGACGAGATGATGGTGAGCCGTCTCTCGGCGGAGGTGCGCGAAGGTTTTTATTCGAGTAACTCCTATTTCATGTCGCTCGAAACACCGGAAAACCGCCACTATCAGCAGCGCTTGCTGCGCCAGCCCGGGGTCGATGGCATCTGGCCGCATGGCAATGGCGTGCTGACAAACTTTGGTGAAGGCACTTACCTGTGCGTACACGCCTTCGCTAATGCGGTGGCGGCAGCGGGTACAACCGAGGCCGAGGCACTGGTCGGTGCGCTGGAAAGAGTGCGTGTCGTCGGGCCGCAGGGTGTGGTCGAGATGGATGCAGTCACCCATCACGCCAGCGTTAATACCTATCTGTCGCGGTGCAATGCTGATGGCACCTTCAGCATCGTCGAGAACTTTGGTCGCAACCCTCCCGTGATTCCCGAACGTTATCGTGAACAGGTCAAAGCGGCGCGCCTGCATGAATCACCCGCCACACCGGCCGTTACGGCCCGTCTGGCGGCGGAAGTCGGTGCCGCCAGACGCCGAGTCGGCACAGCGCAGCAGATATTGTCGATTGCCGATATGGCGATCCTGGCCACCGATGCCGAGGGCATCATCACCGAATCCAATCTCAGTGCCTGCCTTGTTTTTGGCTACCAGGAGGAGGAGTTGCTCGGCATGTCGGTGCACCTCCTGCTGCCACCCCATTTCCGGCAACGGCATGCCGAACTGCTGCGTGGCTTTGTCGCGGGTGAGGAAACGGAGCGCCGCATGTCCGGGCGGAACGATGTGATGGGCTATCGCAAGGACGGCAGTTTCTTCCCGCTAGAAGCCTCCATTGCCAAATTCAGGAATGGTGACGAATGGCTGCTGGTGGTCACCATGCGTGACATTACCGAACGCAAGAAGGCCGAGGATGAACTGACGCGGCGTGCCACCCATGACCCGCTCACCGGCCTGCCCAACCGCGCTCTGATCCGTGAGCGGCTGACCAATGCCTTGCAGCGTTCTCGGCGCAGCGGCGTGAGTGTGGCGTTGTTGTTCGTCGACCTCGATGGCTTCAAGCTGATCAACGACACCCACGGTCATGAAGCCGGCGATGCGGTACTGAAGTCGGTGGCGGCCAGGATGATTGAACAGGCTCGGCCAGGTGATACCGTCGCCCGTTTGGCCGGGGACGAATTTGTTGTTTTGTGCGAGCAGGTCGAGCAGCCGACCTCGATGTCTGTCCTGGCCGAGCGGATTAACGATATCCTGCGTCAGCCGGTCGATTTCAACGGCCTGTCATTATTTGTTACTGCCAGCATCGGCGTTGCCATCGGCAGCGGCAGCACTCACGCCGCCGACGATCTGTTGCGCTTTGCCGACACCGCGATGTATGCAGTGAAGGAAAAAGGGCGTGATGGCTGGCAATTCTTCAGCGAAAGTCTGCAGGATCAGGCCAAGCAGCGGCTGATCATCACCAATGGCTTGCGTTCGGCCATCGAACGAAACGAGTTGTCGCCACGCTTTCAGCCCATCGTCGCGGCCGAGAGCGGTCGTATTCTTGGTGCCGAATTACTCTTGCGCTGGCATCCGCCCGAGGGCGAGGTTTCGCCCGCCGTATTCATTCCGATTGCCGAAATAACCGGTGCCATCGTGCCCATCGGGGCCTGGGTCTTCCGCCAAGCCTGTCGTGCCGAGGCCGACTGGCGCCAGCGCTGGGGTGACAGGGCGCCCTATGTCTCGGTGAATCTCTCGGTGCGGCAGCTGAACGAGGAAACGCTGGCCGACGATTTTGCTGCCACCTTGCGCGAGACGGGCGCCGATCCGGCGCGTCTGCTGCTGGAAATCACCGAGACCTCGTTGATGGCCGATGTCGAAACCAATCTGCGCATCCTGCGGCGGCTGGCTGATCTTGGTTTGCGGGTAGCGGTGGATGATTTCGGCACCGGCTATTCCTCACTGGCGCAACTAACGCGGCTACCGGTCAATGTACTGAAGATTGATCGTGCCTTTGTCGATGGCATCGACAAGAGCGAAGAGAGCCGTACCATCATCCGTGCCGTGATTGGTTTGGGGCGTGCCCTGGGATTAAAGCTCGTGGCGGAAGGTGTCGAGACGGGCGCCCAGCAGCGCGAACTGTGCGTCTATGGGTGTGACTTCATCCAAGGCTACTACTTTCATCGTCCGCTGGCTGAATCGGTTTTTGTCGAGACTGTCGACCGTGAATTGCAAGTGGATGTACCCGACACAGCGTCTCTACTCCATTTCCTGATCTACGTCAGCCAGGCAACACAGGCCTTCTCCAGTGACGACCTCAACGCCCTGCAAAAACAGGCGCAGTCGTGCAACCGCTCGGCCGGCATCTCGGGCTGTCTGGTGTAACAGGACGGTTATTTCATGCAGATACTGGAAGGCAAGCGGGATGCGCTGTTTGCCCTGATGGACCGTGTCAAGGCTGATCCTCGTCACCGTGATGTGCGTATCGTCATTGAGGGCCCGGCCCGGAGCCGGTTCTTCGCGGACTGGGGCATGGTACTGCGTGACCTTAACAAAGAAATGATTGGTTATGAATTTGCACCATGGCAGCGTCGCAAGTTAAGTTTTTTCGATCTGGCCGACGATGCGCACACCTGCTTCTCCTACATTACCGCTTACTCACGAAGTTAATGTGTCTGAAGCGGTATGTTTGAACGCTGCTTACTGAACATAAAGCTGCCTACCCAATTGCATGTTTCATCAGTCGCTTATGGGCACCGAACACTCGCTGGTCCCCTGAAGTTCGCCGCTGGGAATCTGCCCTTGGAATTTCAGATCTACACAGCCGACGTTAGCCACCGCGGACTACCGGCCATCAACGGCCAAGTCCGGCCGTCCGAAATACTTCGAGGTTAGGCAAAAACTGCCCACTATCTGGCAACAAGCAGCCGCAGGGACTAGACTTGGGCTGGAGCACCGAATATGAAATCACTCCTTGTCCTCGTCACTATGCTACTGTTGCTGGGCTGTGACCGCCCGGCAGAGGCTCCTGCGTTGAAATACAGCAACGCACCAGCAACCACAACATTGCCGACCTACCGCCTGGCGATCCATCCGCTGCATAACCCGCAAAAGCTCGCCGAAGCCTACCAACCGCTGGTCGATCACCTGAACCGCCAGTTGGCCGGGGTACGCATCGAACTGGAAGCCTCGCGCGACTATCAGGCCTATGAACAAAAATTCCGCGCCCGCGGACCGGAAATCCTGCTGCCCAACCCGTGGCAGACGCTCGAATCCATCAAGGTCGGCTATCGTGTCATCGCCATGGCCGGCGATGCCGCAGACTTCAAGGGCATATTCATTATCCGCAAGGACAGCGGGATCAAGACCCCCGCCGACCTCAAGGGCAAGGTCGTCAGCTATCCGTCGCACACGGCCCTGGCGGCCTGCATCATGCCGCAATATTTCCTGC
>CAJBAP010000006.1 GCA_903950295.1 uncultured Rhodocyclaceae bacterium | reverse complement strand
TTCGCTCATGATGACTCCTTATCCGAAGCGGCCGGTAATGTAATCCTCGGTACGCTTATCCTTGGGTTTGATGAAGATCTCGTCGGTAACACCGAATTCGACCATTTCGCCAAGATACATGTAGGCGGTGTAATCGGAAACACGGGCCGCCTGCTGCATGTTGTGCGTAACGATCAGGATGGTCACCTTTTTCTTCAACTCGTGAATCAGTTCCTCGATGCTGGCGGTGGCAATGGGGTCCAGCGCGGAGGTCGGTTCGTCGAACAGCAGGACTTCGGGATCGGTCGCCAGCGCGCGGGCAATGCACAGGCGCTGCTGCTGGCCGCCGGACAGCGCATAGGCCATGTCGTGCAGGCGATGCTTCACCTCATCCCACAGCGCGGCGTTGGTGAGCGCCTCTTCCATCTTGTCGTCGAGTACCGAGCGCTTGGTAACCCCGCGCACACGCTGCCCGTAGATGACGTTTTCGTAGATCGACTTCGGAAAGGGATTCGGCTTCTGGAACACCATCGACAGGCGCATGCGCACCTCGATCGGATCGACGCGCGGATCAAGGAGGTTGGTGTCGTCCGGATGAAGGATGAGCTCGCCTTCGTAGCGGTTGCCGGCATACAGGTCGTGCATGCGGTTGAAGGAACGCAGCAAGGTACTCTTGCCACAGCCCGAGGGGCCGATCAGGGCCGTGACCTGATTTTCAGCGAGCGACAGGTTGATATTCTTCAGGGCATGAAATTTGTCATAGTAGAAGTTGAAATTGCGCGTCTCGGCCTTGATTGCCTGCGGCAGCGGGGGTGTCTTTTCGATGCTCATTGAGTTCACCATTTGATATTCTTGCGCAGCCGATAGCGCAGCCAGATGGCAAAGCCATTCATGGCCAACGTCATGGCGACGAGGATGGCGCCGGCAGCGGCGGCATTGTGCTGGAAGGCGGCTTCCGGGCGCGAAGTCCAGCTGAAGATCTGGATCGGCATCACCGTGAAGGGTGCCGAGAGCCATTCGAAGCTGATGTAGGGGGCGACATCGGTAATTGGCGCCGGCGGCAGGAAGGCGATGAAGGTCAGCGCACCGATGGTGATGATGGGGGCCGTTTCGCCGATGGCGCGCGACATGCCGATGATGATGCCGGTGAGGATGCCGGGCAACGAGTAGGGCACGATGTGGTGCTTCACCGTCTGCCACTTGGTGGCACCGAGTGCATAAGCCCCTTCGCGAATCATCTGCGGAATCGAACGGATCGCCTCGCGGGTAGCCACGATCACCATCGGCAGGATCAGCAGCGCCAGCGTCAGGCCGGCGGTACGGATAGTCTGGCCAAGATTGAAAGTGTAAACAAACAGGCCGAGGGCCAGCAGTCCGTAGATGATCGAAGGCACACCCGCCAAATTGTTGATGTTGATCTCAATGATGTCGGTAATCCAATGCTTGGGGGCGTATTCCTCGAGCCAGATGCCGGCGGCAACGCCGAGCGGCACTGCTACCGCAGCGGTGGTGAACATCACCAACACGCTGCCGACCCAGGCCGAAAGAATGCCGGCCTTCGCCGCGTGCCGCGAGGGAAAGTTCGTGAAGAACTCGGGGTGAAAACGCGCCCATCCGTCGATCAGCATATCAACGAATAGCGTAGCAATCGTCATCAGGCCCAGGGCCAGGGCAAGCACACCGAGCAGACCGAACATCAAGTCATAACGCTTGCGACGGGCAATGTTGGCGCGAATGGCGGCGACTTCGGCAGAGGTTTTAACACTCATTTCAGTACCTCTCGCGATAAGTGCGCTGCAGCCAGAAACCGATGATGTTGAACACCAGGGTGAACAACATCAGCGTCAGGCCGGCGGCGAAGATGGTGAGGTAGCCGGTCGAACCATGCGGCAGATCGCCCAGCGCCACCTGCACGATGAAGGCGGTGATGGTGGCGGCCGGTTCGCGCGGATCCCAGGTCAGGTTGGGTTGCATGCCGGCGGCAATCGCCAGGATCATGGTCTCGCCCACGGCGCGGGCAATACCGAGGATATAGGCAGCGGCGATGCCGGAAATGGCGGCGGGGAAGACCACGCGCAGAGCGGTCTGCAGGCGCGTGGCACCCATCGCGTAGGAGCCTTCACGCATCGCCATCGGCACCGCACGCATGGCGTCTTCCGAGATCGAGCTGATGATCGGCGTGATCATGATGCCCATCACGATGCCGGCGGAAAGCAGGTTGAAACCGGACAGTTCCGGCATCAATTTCTGTAGCAGTGGGGTGACGAAAAGCAGGGCGAAGTAGCCGAACACCACGGTCGGCATGCCAGAGAGCAATTCCAGGATCGGCTTGGCGATTTCACGGTTGCGCGGCGTGGCGAATTCCGACAGATAGATCGCGATGGTGGTACCGAGCGGAATCGCGACACCGAGTGCGACCAGCGAACTGACCGCGGTACCGGAGAGCAGCACCATGATGCCAAAGTGCGCGTCATCAAACAGCGGCGTCCATTGCGTGTCAGTGAGGAAGTCGATGATCGAGACGTGCTGGAAGAACACGATCGATTCAGAGACCAGGATATAGACGATGCCAATCGTAATAAATACCGAGGCAGCGGCAGCGGCAAACAGGATCGCCTCGATGATGCGCTCCTTGACGTGACGGCTGGCGCGTTTGGCCAGGCGTTCGCTCACGGGACGCGGAACAGGCGGTGAAG
>CAJBAP010000005.1 GCA_903950295.1 uncultured Rhodocyclaceae bacterium | reverse complement strand
GTAAAGGTTCGTCAGATGGTAGACGACGACGAAGTAAAACACCGCAGCGATGAAGGTGCCGAGCAGATTTTTCAGGCGCTGGCGTACTGCCGGGTGAAATTCGATATTGTTCCAGCCGTACATGACGCGCTGCACGATCAGGAACACGGCCAAGCCCCAGGCGAAGGACATGATGATGAACATGGGGGCGATGATTGCCGACTGGTAAGCCTGACGGGCGACCACAAAACCGAAGATAGAACCGGTACCGGTAGTCATGACCAGACGCCAGATGAAGGCGGAGAAGCCGGCAGCCTTGTAATACTGATGTACGGTCCGATCCATCATGGTCCATAAGTACAGTCCGACCAGGCCGAAGAACACCGGGTAGAGAATCATGTTCCAGCCGAACACCGAGGTCAGGTTGACGTGCGTTGCGGCGATGATCACCCGGTCGGCACGTCCCAGATCAAGCAGGATGATGGCAAGGCCGGCGGCCAGCATGATGATTGCCAGCAGACTGGATAGCGGGCCACGAGGTTTGTAAACCTGCTTGCCAAAAACAGAGCCGATCGAGGCGACGTTGAGGACACCCGAGGCGGCGACGATCAGGAAAATGCCGAAAACGTGCGGCAGCCCCCAGAATACCTGGTTGGTCATGCCGGTCACGGCGTGGCCGGAGTGCTCCATGTAATACGCGGCGGCGAGGCCGAGGGCGCTCACCAGGCCGCCCAGTGCCAGCACGACGTAGAACAGACGCTCTTCTGCGGGGGTGTATTGCTCGATCTTCATGGCCGTCAGATTCCCTGGTAACGCACGCCCAGGTTGAGCTTGAGATCAGCCCTAACCTGGGTGCTGGCTTCGCGCGTGATGCGCTGGGCGATTTCGCTGTTCTGATCGTTCAGGTCGCCGAAGGTCATGGCACCTTCAGGGCAACTCTCTACGCAAGCGGGCTTCAATCCTTTGTCAACGCGCTGGACGCAGAAGGTGCAGGATTCGACGCAACCCTGGCCGCGCGGGACTTCGGGATTTTGTGTGGTCAGCGGTTGATGCACGAAGGAGCGCGCCTTATAGGGGCAGGCCAGCATGCAGTAGCGGCAGCCGATGCAGATGTGACGGTCGACCAGAACGATACCATCGGCACGCTTCATCGAGGCGCCGGTGGGGCAGACATCGACACAGGGCGGTTCCGCACAGTGCTGGCACATCATCGGCAATGAATGTTGGCGGCCGGTCTTCTGCTCTTTCAGATCGATCTTGCGGATCCACTGTGCAGCCTGACGTGCGTCCTGGACGGTTTCGACGATGCCGTTTTCGGTGGCGCAGGCCTTGACGCAGGCATCGCAACCCGTGGCGCACTTGGTCGTATCGATCAGCATGCCCCAGCGTACTTTGCTGGAAGCTCCCTGAGTCGGCGCACTGGCTTGTGAAACCTCGATCAGATGGAGGCCCGGGGCCAGGGCAGCAACGCCCAGGCCGGCAGCACCTGCTGCGGCGACGCCGATAAAGCCTCGCCGTGACTTGTCTTGCGGTTCGTTCATGGTTTGACTCCCGCAGCTTTATATCCGGCCTTGGGTTGATGGCACTCCCAGCAATCCAGTTTGACGGCGGCGTAGCTATGGCAGCTTTCGCAGAAGTTGTCCTTGCCCGTTACCGACCCCGTCGTTTTGCTGGCGTGGCAATTGATGCATTCGTTGAGGCTGGCCTTTTCACCGCGGATGCCTTGGCGCATGGTACGGTCACGCTGGTGTTTCAGCATTTCCATGTGGTTGCGCCGCATTTCCTCGGCGGGTGCAATGCACTGGCCAGGATTTTCGATCTTGACCACCGGCGTGGACACACCGGCAACAGACAAGGCGGGGGCAAGCAGCAGAACTGCCGCAAAACCGACGAGCGCCCGTTTCAAAAGAGCCATACTCCTCACCCCTGTTTCCTCAACTTATTCGCCAAGACCCATCTGGATATAACCAGTCGGGCAGACATCGCGGCAGATATGGCAACCAATGCACTTGTCGTAGTCGGTCGCAACGTAGCGACCGGTTGTCGACTCGGTCTTTTTCACCTTGTAGACGGCGGTTTGCGGACAATAGACAACGCAGTTGTCGCACTCGAAGCACAGGCCGCAACTCATGCAACGCTTGGCTTCACCGACAGCCTGTGCGTCGCTGAGCGGATCAAGACGCTCTTCGAAGTTGCCCAGTGCGGACTCCTTGTTGAGATGCGTGATGTGGCGCTTGTTGCGCGGCGTGTATTGGAAATGGCCGAGGAACAGTTCGTTGTGGGCAATGACGTAGCGGTCGGAACGGTTGTCATAGTTATGTACTGCGGCCTTGTTGGTGTCGGTGCCATGTAGCGGCCCCGCGATTTCTCCGACCGACATTCCTTTTTCAACCAGCTTGCGCATCAGGTCGAAGACATGGACGTCAACCTTGGGACGACGGCCGATTTCGTGGCCAGCCAGATATTCGTCGATACCTTCTGCAGCAATCGCACCATGACCGATCGCGGTGGTCAGCAGGTGGGGACGCAGCACGTCTCCGCCGGCGTAGACGCCAGGCTTGCCCTGTACCTGATAGTTCTTGTCGGCGCTGACGCCGCCCTTGCCGTTGTTGAATTCATCCAGACCATCAAAGTCGACCATCTGGCCAATGGCAGAGACGATCAGGTCGCACGGCAGATCCTTCTCCGAGCCTTCGACCTTTTTGATCTCAAGCTTGGGACCGACCATTTTTGCTTCGCACTGGCAGACACGCAAGGCAGTGGCACGGCCATCGGCACCCTTGATCACGGAAACTGGCATCCAGCCGCCCATGATGTCGATACCTTCGGCTTGGGCATGATCAAGTTCGCCCTTGCTGGCCAGCATCTTGTCGATGGGGAATACCGAGGTCAGGACGACATCGGCGCCCTTGCGTTGCGAAATATCGGCAACGTCCTGGGCCATCTGGCCGGCAATGGCACCCTCCCAGTCGGTCGGCTTGGCTTGATCGATATGACCGAGACGGCGGGCAACCGTGGCGACGTCCATAGAGGTATCGCCACCACCGACGACCACCACGCGGCGACCGACGGTCTTCAGGCGGCCGTCGTTGAAGGCCTTGAGGAATGCAGTGGCGGTGACGACGTTGGAAACGTTGTCTGCACCTTCGGCGGGCAGCGCGCGGCCACCCTGGGCGCCGAGACCGAGGAAGACGGCGTCGAAGTCCTTGCGGACTTGCTCCATGCTGACATCGACACCAACCTTGCACTTCAGCTTGACTTCAACACCGAGGTTGAGGATGCGCTGGATTTCGGCGTCAAGGACATCGCGCGGGGTGCGATAGCCCGGGATGCCGTAGCGCATCATGCCGCCCAAGTACTCGTGGTCATCGAAGATCGTGACCGAGTGGCCCTTGAGAGCAAGTTGGTAGGCGACTGACAAACCGGCAGGGCCACCGCCGAGCACGGCGACTTTCTTGCCGGTCTGTTTTGTGGGTTTGATGAATTGCAGGTTGTTCTTGATCGCATACTCGCCGAGGTAATGTTCGACGGAGTTGATACCAACGTGGTCTTCGACCTGATTGCGGTTGCAACCAGTTTCGCAGGGCGCCGGACAGACGCGACCCATGACGGCAGGCAGCGGGTTGGCCTCAGTCAAACGCCGCCAGGCATATTCCTGCACGGACATGACGGGCTTGCCATCAGCGCCAACCGGGGGCTTCTCGATGCCGCGCACGATGTTCAGGTAACCGCGGATGTCCTCGCCAGACGGGCAGGAGCCTTGGCAGGGGGGTGTCGACTGGATGTAGGTGGGGCACTTGTGCGACCAACTAGCCTGGAAGATGTTGTCCTGCAGGCGCTTGAATTTCTGCGGTTCGCCATCCTTGTACTTGCGAAAGGTCAACTTTTCGGTTTGGGTTTCGGTGGTCGCTGACATCGTCTCGTCTCCGTAATAATCGTTGTATGTTGTGTGCTGATGCAGGTTGTTGCGTTATTGCTCGTCGCCGAGGCGGATGGCCGTGCTGACAAGTTGGTGCACGCCGCCAACCATGCGCATGTTGAATCCGTAGTAGGGTAAAACCTTGGTGAATTGAGCTTTGCAGATGGCGCAGATAGTTGCCATGAAGTTTACGCCGTGGTTGTCGGCCACATGCTTGAGCGCCTCCATGCGCGGCAGGGCACCCTTGACGCGGGCTTCGGCCAGTTCGTCGGTGAGGATGCCACCGCCGCCGCCGCAACAGAAGGTCACTTCGCGTATGGTCTCGGGTGACATTTCGACAAAATTGTTCGCCACTGCCTTGATGACATTACGCGGAATGTCGAATTGACCACCTGCATAGTTGCCCATGCGGGAGGCCCGCGCAACGTTGCAGGAATCGTGGAACGTAATGATGCGACTGTCGTTGGCTTCCTTGTTGAATTTGAGGCGGCCCTGCTGGATCAGATCCCAAGTGAATTCGCAGATGTGCGAGGGTTGCTTGTAGCGCGGGTCGAGTTGCTTCTGCAGTTCAACACCAAAGGGATCATTGGCGCCAGCGCCAAGACCGGTTAGCGTGTTCCAGAAGGCGTAGGCGACGCGCCAAGCATGGCCGCATTCGCCGACGACGATGCGCTTGACGCCGAGTTCGAGTGCCGCCTTGCGTACGCGCATGGCAACTTTGCGCATGCCCTCGTAGTCGCCGTCGAACAGGCCGAAGTTACCGGCCTCGGAGGCATAGGACGAGAAAGTCCAGCTGATACCGGCGGCATGGAAGACCTTGCCATAGCCGATCAGACTCTCAATGTGCGGTTCAGCGAAGAAGTCGGCCGAGGGGGTGACCAGCAAAACTTCCGCACCCTGCACGTCGAGCGGATACTTGACGTCGATGCCCGTGTCATCCTTGACGTCCTCTTCGAGACCTTCCAGCGTGTTTTCCAGCGCCGGGCCGGGCAGCCCGAGGTTGTTGCCGATCTTGTGAACCTTGCCGATGATCTCGTTCGAATACTTCTGCCCGTAGCCGACGGTATCGAGAATATGGCGAGCGGCCATAGTCACTTCGGCCGTGTCGATACCATACGGACAGAATACCGAGCAACGGCGACATTCCGAACACTGCCAGAAATAGGAGTACCACTCGTCGAGTACATCCTTGGTCAAATCGCGTGCGCCCACCAGTTTCGGGAATAGTTTGCCCGGTACGGTGAAGTAACGGCGATAGACGCTACGCATCAGATCTTGGCGCGCCACCGGCATGTTTTTCGGGTCGCCGGTGCCGATGAAATAGTGACACTTGTCGGTGCAGGCGCCGCAATGCACGCAGGAGTCCATGAAAACCTTGAGCGAGCGGTACTTGCCGAGGAGTTCACCAAACTTGCCGATGACCTTGTCGTGGGTGACCTGCCAGTCCTCGTCCATCTTGCCCTGGTAGCCGATGGCTTCCTGGATCTTTTCGTTGGCGACGTGGGGCCTGGAATGCGCCATCGCGTCGGGCACGAGCGCCGGTACCGTGGGGTATTCGCGGTATTTGGGTGTCTCGAAAGTGTCAGCGGCCATATCAGTTCTTCTCGATCTGTGCCGCCCACGGCGCCAGACGGCGTACTTCGCGGGGATTGTCGGCCTGGTTGCGGGTGGGGCTGAAGAACACGCCTGGAGCATGCAGCAGCTTGCTGAAGGGGAAGATGATCATCAGCAGTGCGACGAGGAGCAGATGGATGAACAAGGCAGGATGCGAGGGTAGCGGCTGAATATCGAAGGTCATGAGGCCGAGGAAGAATGCCTTGACCGCGACGATGTCGGTGTGCATCACGAACTTCATGCCTAGCCCGGTGACTGCGATGAGTAGTAGCAGGACGAGCATCAGGTGATCAGAGGGGGTCGAGATGTAACGGATGCGCTCGACGAGGAAGCGGCGCGCCCAGAGCCCGCCCAGTCCGGCAGCCATCGCAAAGCCGGCATACATGCCGAACGGCTGGATGAGGGCGACCCATCCCCAGACCGGGTCGGTAAAGTAGCGCAGGTGGCGGGCAAGCACCAGAAAGAGGCCCATGTGGAACATCCAGCCAAACAGCCAGATCCACAGGTTGGCCTTGAACAGGCTCTCAAAAAGTACGACTTCGCGAGCCATGCGAAAGGCTACGCCACTGGTGGTCGTCGGGGCGGGCGTTGTCGGGATCGACAGCGGTGCCGGCGTGCTGGCGAAATCATAGATCTTGTAGGCCACGCCGGCGGCGAAAATCACGAAGGCGAGGTAGAACAGGATCGCGAAGAACAGTGTCATTGGTAGTGCACCACGGCTAACATGAACACGAAACCCAAACACGGAACCCAAACGTCAGGTGCAGTGATTGCCTCAAAGCAAGCATTGCAACTACGTCAGAAAAAGTCGGCGCTGGCGGGACGGCAGTGAGCGCACCCCGCCGCGCTTGGGGTCTTTTTACTTCTTAAACGCAGCCGGTCGGCTTGGGCAGGCCGGCGATTTTGCATGCCTGCTTGGCTGGACCATAGGGGAACAGCTCATACAGGTACTGGCTGTTGCCTTTTTCAGCACCGAGCTTCTTGCCGATGGCCTTGGTCAGAACACGCACGGCCGGGGCGATCTGGAATTCGTTGTAGTAGTCACGCAGGAAGTTGACGACTTCCCAGTGCGACTCGGTCATGGTAACGCCTTCGGTTTGGGCCAGATAGGCACCAACATCTTCGTTCCACGTGCTGAGGTCGACCAGATAACCCTCTTCGTCGGTTTCGTAGCTCTTGCCATTTACGTCGATAGAAGCCATTGCACTCTCTCCTTGATTGATGGTTTGTTAAGTTAGGCTGATTTTTACAGCCAGGACTGATTGGTTTTGTACTCGGCCACGAGGTCGACAAAACCTACGTAGTCAACCTGAGTGACACCCTCGATGACACGGTCGGCTATGCCGCGTGCCTCAAGGTCGGCTGTTAGTGCGTAGAACTTGAACTTGCCGGAAGCAGCCTTCAGTTTGGCTTCGGTAACACCACCCTTGGCGGCGGCGTAGACGCCGTCCTCGATCAGGAGGATGGCACCTTCACCGGTTTTAAGTGCGGAATCGAAAGCCGGGCGGTCGAGTGGGGATTTGTTGATGATATGCAACATGGTGATTTCCTCAGAACGACAGGATGACGTCTTGTGCTTCCATCAACTTGCCAAGTTCGGCACGGGAGAACACTTCGACGGGGATGGCGAGATCATCGGCAGTGAGGCCCCGCTCAGTCAGGGACTCCTGATCGACATAAACCTTGGTGACGTCATAGTCCTCAAGCGCGCCGAGCGTCTTCTCGAAGCCCTTGACGCCGATACCCTTGGTCTGGTGGCCCTTCTTGAGTTGATAGACACCGTCATCCAGGAAGGCCATCGAGACGTCCTGTTCGAACGCAGCAGCGATTAGCACGACTTCGAGTGACTCCCACGCATAGATAGTGCCGTAAGGAGCCTTGCGGTTGACGAACATGAATTGTTTGGTGGTCATGGTGTCGTCTCCCTTAATCGCCGAACACAACAATGCGGTCGGCCTGAATACCCGCTTCGATCAACTGGCCGAGACCAGAGATGCGGAAGCCAGGCGCCAGATTGGTCGCGTCCTTGCCGTTGCGTTTCATTTCGCCGTCATCAACGATGCCACGGCGCTGCGCTGCAGCGACGCAGACCACCATGTCAAGCTCGCTCCCGACGGCCAGTTTGGACCAGCGGTCGACAATGTTGCGGTCGTCCTGTGGTGGCGTGGTGAGGCGTGTGGCGTTGTTCACTCCGTCGTGGTAGAAAAACACGCGAAAAATCTCATGGCCCTGGGCCAACACTGCCTTCGCAAAGTTGAAGGCGGTGTCGGAGGCCTGATGCGTGTAGGGACCTTCGTTAACCAGAATGGCAAACTTCATCGCGATCAGTCCTTAGAAGCGGATGTGGTTGGACGCGTTGAGGTTCGCACGCGAACCACGCCAGTCGTCAATCAGATACTTGGTGAAGGGCAAACCGGTCTTCTCGAAGAAACGCGGCCAGCCGATCCGATCGATCCAGTCGGCGAGGCGCTCCCACGGACGGGCGTCGGCTTTGTAGGTCATGAGGATCTTGCCGACCACTGCGTTGACTTCGGGCCAGCGCGGGGCGTTGTTGGGCAGACCGGACATCACCATCTTCATGAAGGTGGGTTTGCCGCGGGCATTGGAGTTCTTGCCACCAACCCAGATGGCCAGCTTCGAATGCTCGGGATCGTTGATCTGCATCGGCGGGCAGGGGGGATAACAGGCGCCGCAGCAGATGCACTTTTTCTCATCGACTTCGAGGGAAGGCTTGCCGTTGACCAGCGCGGGACGAATCGCCGCAACCGGGCAACGCGCAACCACGGTAGGACGTTCGCAGACGTTGGCGACCAGATCATGGTTGATCTTGGGCGGCTTGGTGTGCTGAACGATGACGGCGATGTCGGCCTGGCCGCCGCAGTTGATCGAGCAGCAGGAGGTGGAGAGGTGCACGCGGTTGGGCATCTCTTCATTCTTGAACTCGTGGTAGAGGCCGTCCATCATCGACTTGACCACGCCGGAGGCGTCGGTGCCGGGGATGTCGCAGTGCAGCCAGCCTTGGGTGTGGGCCACCATCGTGACCGAGTTACCGGTGCCACCGACCGGGAAGCCATGCTTCTCGAGTTCGGCGATCAGCGGGGCAACCTTCTTCTCTTCGGAGAGGATGTACTCGATGTTGGAGCGGATGGTGAAACGCACGCGGCCTTCGGCGAATTTATCGGCGATGTCGCACAGCAGGCGGATGGTGTGAACGTCCATCTGACGCGCGGTACCGGCACGCACGGACCAGACTTCGTCGCCGCTGTGGGATACGTGATGCAACACGCCAGGACGCGGACGGTCGTGGTATTTCCAGTTGCCGTAGTTGGCGGCGAATTTCGGGTGCAGGAACTTCTTGTTGTCGAGGAAATGCTCGACTGGCTTGCGCATCTGAGGTTGAGCCATGAATCGTCTCCGCAATAATTGTTGTGAATTGTCGCTATTCGAGTAGGGACTTCACCCT
>CAJBAP010000004.1 GCA_903950295.1 uncultured Rhodocyclaceae bacterium | reverse complement strand
GCCCAGGCCGAGGCCATCAAGCTGGATCGGCTGGTAGCGGAAGCCATCAACCGCGTCGAAGCCGAAACGGCTTCGCTGCGCGAGATCGAGGCGCGCGTGGAGCAGACGCGCGAGGGCCATTTCGCTGCTTCCGATACCCTGCATGCCGCCCAGGCCGAGATGTATTCCGCCAATGCCGAGGTGAAGCGGCTGGAGTCCGAGATCGCCCATTTGCGCGACTCGCGCTTGCGGCTGGAAACCCGCCTGGCGCAACTGGATGTGCAGGAGCAGCACTGGTCCGGCGAGATGCGGCGCGTCGAGGAAGAGGACTTCCGCTGGCAGTCGCTGCTGGAAAATTCACGTGACCGTGCCGCTACGGCTAGTGCGCGTCACGAGGAAGCCGCCGCCCGTTTGCCCGAAGCCGAGGATGCCGTCAAGGCAGCTGAGGTTCAGGCCGGCGAGGCGCGCAAAGCACTGAACGTCGCCGAGCAGAGCCTGCGCTTGGCCGAAGCCGATCGCGGCCATGCCGTGCGTGCGCTCGACAATCTGGCGCAGCGCCGTCAGCGCATCGATACCGAGCGTGCCAGCCTGAATGCCCCGGATCCGGTGCAATTGGCCACCTCGCAGGAAACCGAAGCCCAGGCCGAACTTGCGCTCGACACGGCGCAGGAGCGGCTCGGTGCATTGCAGGTGCAGCAACCGACGCTGGAAGCCGCTTTGCGCAGTGCGCGTGAAGCTCTGCAAACTGCTCATCGCAATGTCACCGCATCGCGGGCGCGTCACGATGCGCTGGCCCAATTGCAGGCGCGGGTTGGGCAGGGCGGTGATCTCTCGGGTTGGTTGAATGATCTGGGCCTGGCCGACGCCGAGCCGCTTTGGCATGCGCTACAGGTCGATCCGGGCTGGGAAACCGCCGTCGAGGCCGTGCTGCGCGAACGCCTGATGGCCGTGCCAGCTAATCTGGAAACGCTGGAACTGGCGCTGGTTTCTCCGCCGCCCGCCACCGTGGCGCTGGCTTTATGCCGCGAAGGTGTCGCTGCGAATGTTGCCACAGACTTCCTGCGTTCCCGGGTTCGCTGTTCCGACCCGCGCTGGGTGCCGGTGCTGGACGAGTGGCTGGGCGAGGTGCGTGTTGTCGAGGGTGACGATGCACTGGTCAGTGGTGGCGGTTGGCGCATCAGCCGTGCCGGCCATCTGGCAACCCCTGCTGGCTTGACGCTCTATTCGCCTGATGCGAAAACGCATGGCGTCATCGAGCGCCAGCGCGAAATTGACGAACTGGCGGCGCAACTTGCTACTTTGGAAGACGCCGAAGTGCAGGCGCGCGATGTGCAGGCCGAGGCGGAAATTGCCGTGTCTGCCGGGCAACAACAGCTGACTGAAACACGCCGCTTGCTTCAGGAAGCGCAGCAACGTTTGCATGCCGCACAGGTCGAGGCTCTCAAGCTCTCCCAGGCGCAGGCCCGCTACGATGAGCGCGCCGGCCAGATGACGCGCGACCTTGATGAAATCGTGCGGGTCGAGGAAGAAGAAAAGACTGCGTTGATACGTGCCGAGGACGAGGCGGCGAGAAGCCGTGAAGCGCTCGCCGAGGCACGTGCAGGCATGGATGCCGCCCTGGAACTGCAACGCCAGCGTGATACCGCCCTGCGCGAAGTGCGGGCGCTGGAGCATCAGTTGGCGCGCGAGGCGCAGGATGCCGGTTTTTCGGAAAAGGAGTGCCACTCCAAGTTGGCCGACAACGCGCGCGCCGCCGAAACGGCGCAAAGCCAACTGGCTCAGGTGGCTGCCGATCGTGCCGTGGCCGAGCAGGATCTGGCGGCGATCAGCGATGCAGTGATTCAGGAACAGTTGCAGTCAGCGTTGGCGACACGCAGCACGCAAGAGTCGGCGCTGGCGGAACGGCGCAATGCGCTCGAAATCGCCGCCAGCCAGTTGCGTGCCGTGGATGAGGAGCGCCTCAAGCTCGAGCAGGGCCTGCAGCCGGCGCGTGACAAGATCAACGACCTCAAGCTCAAGCAGCAGGCGGCGCAACTGAATGTCGAGCAATATCAGGAGCGCCTTATCGAAACCCATGTTGTCAGTCCGGAAGACGAGGCCGCGCTGGCTGCCGAGTTGACGCCGAGTCTGCGCGACAGCACGCTGCAGGGCGACATTGCCCGCTTTACTGCCGAGATCGAGACACTGGGGCCGGTGAACTTGGCAGCGCTGGAAGAACTCAAGACTGCCCGTGAGCGCAAGGGTTACCTCGACGAACAATCGACCGACCTGGCCACCGCGATCGGCACACTGGAAGACGCGATCCGCCGCATCGACCGCGAAACCCGTGAGCAGTTGCGCGAGACCTACGAGAGCGTCAATACCCATTTCGGCGTGCTCTTCCCCGAGTTGTTTGGTGGCGGCGAAGCCCGCTTGATCCTCACCGGCGAAGAGATTCTCGATGCCGGCATCCAGATCATGCCGCAGCCGCCGGGCAAGCGCAATTCGACCATCCACCTGCTGTCGGGCGGTGAAAAGGCGCTGACGGCCATCGCGCTGGTGTTCGCGCTGTTCCAGCTCAACCCGGCGCCGTTCTGCATGCTCGACGAGGTGGATGCGCCGCTCGACGATTCAAACACCGTGCGTTATTGCGAGATGGTCAAGCGCATGTCGCGCCAGACTCAGTTTGTCTTCATCACGCACAGCAAGATCACCATGGAAATGGCGCAGCAGTTGATTGGCGTGACGATGCAGGAGCAGGGCGTGTCGCGCGTGGTGGAGGTCGATATTCAGGAAGCCTTGCGCATGACCGAAAAAGAGGCGGCGTGATGAGTGAATTGCAAATCGCATTGATCGGCTTGGGTGCGCTGTTGGTGGCACTGGTGTGGGGTTTCAATCTCTGGCAGGAGAAGAAACAGCGGCGCACCGTGGAGTCGGCTTTCCCCGCTGCCCAGCCGGATGTGCTGATGGCCGGACGTAATGAACGCAGCGAACGCAATGAACCTGAGCTTGCCGGCCCTGCCGTCCTGCTGGAGCCGACTTTTGGGGCGCCAGTAGCCGATCATGCCGATACCGAGGAACAGCATGAAGAATCCAAACCAGCGGTAGCCTTGCCCGCTGAATGGGCGGATGCCCGCGCGGACTGTTTGCTGCGCATCGAGTTTGTCGATACTGTTCCGGTGGCCGGCCTCTGGGCGGAGTTGGCCAACTGGTCGTCGGCACTCGACAAACCCGTGCAATGGTTCGGACTGGATGAACGTAACGCACGCTGGCACACGCTGTTGCCGCAGAATACCGGCACGGTCGCCCAAGTCGCGGTCGCCCTGCAACTGGTCGATCGCCAGGGGCCGGTGAGCGAGACGACGCTGACCACCTTCCTTGGCGGCGTTCATCAACTGGCACAGCGCTTTTCCGGTTTGGTTGAATTACCCGAACATGCCCCGGTGCTGACACAGGCGCGTGAGCTGGATGCCTTTTGTGCGGCGGTCGATCTTCAGTTGGCGTTGCATGTGCTGCCACGGCAGGGCAGTCTGAATGAAATGCCAGGGACCAGGCTCAAAGCCGTGATTGATGCTGGAGGCCTTGCGCTTGAAGGCGAGCGTTTTGTCGCTGTGGATGCCGAGGGTGCCGAAGCGTTTGCCCTGACTTGCCAGGCTGCATCGGCGGTTTCGGCGGCGCAGATCGACACGCAGTCATTTACCAACCTTACTTTCAGCCTTGACGTGCCGCGTGTGGCCGAGGGTGCGGCAGCCCTCGACCGCATGATCGAATTTGCCCGCCAGTGCGCTGATGCCGTGGGCGGCCAGTTGACCGATCCCCAGCACAAGCCGCTCGCCGATACGACAATTGTCGCTATCCGTAGCCGCATCAACGAGTTGCAGGGGCAAATGACCCGGCAAGGCATCCCCGCCGGCGGGGTGCGTGCCCTGCGCCTGTTTTCCTGATGCCTGACAGTACGCTTCCTGACCCCCTGGGGGGAGAACGACGCGAAGCGGCGTTTACGGGGGGGGCTGTAGATCGCGCCGCATTTTTGCGCGCCGAGATCGAGCGTCACAACCACGCCTACTATGTGCTCGATGCACCGACGCTGCCGGATGCGGAGTACGACAAGCTGTTCCGCGAGTTGCAGGCAATTGAGGCGGCGCATCCCGAACTGCTGCTGGCCGATTCGCCGACGCAGCGGGTGGGTGGCGTTGCCCTGCCAGAGTTCCGTCAGGTGGTGCATGGTGTGCCGATGCTCTCGCTCAACAACGCCTTCAGCACCGAGGAGGCGACAGCATTCGATCGTCGCTGCCGTGAGGGATTGGGGGTGGAGAGTGTCGACTACGCCTGCGAACCCAAATTTGACGGACTGGCAATTACCCTGCGCTACGAGCAGGGTGTATTCGTGCAGGGCGCCACCCGTGGCGACGGCTACACCGGCGAGGATGTGACACAGAATTTACGCACGGTGCGCAATATTCCGCTGCGACTGACGGGTGTTGGCGTGCCCGCTTTGCTCGAAGTACGTGGCGAGGTACTGATGCTGCGCCGCGACTTCGAGCGCCTCAACGAACGGCAGCGCGTCAATGGCATGAAAGAGTTTGCCAATCCGCGTAATGCTGCGGCCGGCAGCTTGCGCCAACTCGATCCGAAAATCACGGCAACGCGACCGTTGCGCTTCTTCGCCTATGGCGTGGCAGATATGGGTGCCGTCTCGCCAGCGCCGACTTTTCATAGCGAGATGATGGAACGCCTCGCCGTCTGGGGATTTCCGGTGGCGACGGAGCGGGCCTTGGCGCATGGCGCAGCGGGTTTGCTCGACTACTACGGGCGCATCGGCGTCGCGCGCCGGACCTTGTCCTACGACATCGACGGGGTGGTCTACAAACTTAACCGGATTGTCGATCAGGCGGTGCTGGGGTTCGTGTCGCGCGCCCCGCGTTTTGCCATTGCCCACAAGTTTCCTGCCGAGGAAGCTCAGACTACGGTCGAGGCCATCGAGGTTCAGGTCGGTCGCACTGGTGCCATTACACCGGTGGCACGACTGGCGCCAGTATTCGTCGGCGGGGTCACGGTGACGAACGCGACCTTGCATAACGAGGACGAGGTGCGGCGCAAGGATGTGCGCAGCGGCGATACGGTGATCGTGCGTCGTGCCGGAGACGTGATTCCCGAAGTGGTGGCGGTGGTACCGGAGCAGCGACCGCTTATGGCTGCCGAATTCGTCATGCCGAAACACTGCCCGGTCTGTGGTTCTGCGATTGAAAAGCCGGAGGACGAAGCCATCGCCCGGTGTTCCGGCGGGCTGTTCTGTCCGGCACAGCGCAAGCAGGCCTTGCTGCATTTTGCGTCGCGCCGTGCCATGGATATCGAGGGTCTCGGCGACAAGTTGATCGACCAACTTGTTGATAACGCCATCATCAAGTCGCCGGCCGATCTCTACCAGCTCGGTATCCTGGCGCTGGCCAATCTAGAACGCATGGCGCAAAAATCCGCCGCCAATATTCTGGCAGCGATCGAGAAAAGCCGACAGACGACGCTGGCACGCTTCATTTTTGCGCTGGGTATTCGCAATGTTGGTGAGGCGACAGCCAGGGATCTGGCACGCCACTTTGGTAGCCTCGATGCGCTGATTTCTGCCGATGCCGATCAGTTGCAGCAGGTGCGGGATGTTGGGCCCGTGGTGGCGGCTTCCATCGCTTGTTTTTTTGCCGAGCCACACAACCGCGAAGTGGTGGACCAATTACGCGCTGCCGGCGTGCGCTGGGAGGAGGGTGCGCCGAGTGCTGTCGCGGGCTCGCCTTTCGCCGGCAAGACCTTTGTGCTTACCGGAACACTGCCGACCCTGACGCGTGACGCTGCCAAAGACCTCATCGAGGCGCGAGGTGGCAAGGTGGCGGGCTCGGTGTCGAAGAAAACGCACTACGTGGTGGCAGGCGCCGAGGCTGGCTCGAAACTCGAAAAAGCGCAAGAATTGGGCATCGCCATTCTCGACGAAGCAGAGTTTATGGGGTTGCTCAAGTCATGAAGAAAATCACCAAAGCCGTATTCCCCGTCGCCGGCATGGGCACGCGTTTTCTACCCGCTACCAAGGCCAGCCCGAAGGAGATGATGCCGATCGTCGACAAGCCGCTGATCCAGTATGCGGTCGAAGAGGCCGTGGCTGCCGGCATCACCGACATGATCTTCGTTACCGGGCGCTCCAAGCGCGCCATCGAAGATCATTTCGACAAGG
>CAJBAP010000003.1 GCA_903950295.1 uncultured Rhodocyclaceae bacterium | reverse complement strand
CGTTTCGAGGCTGAGGGGAGCTATGCGCCCGCCGGCCCGGTTGCCGACATCAAGCTCAAGCTCACCGATCTGGCGCTGAAGCCGACCGAACCCTACCTCGCCAGCAAGGCGGCGCTGGACATTGCCGGTGGTCGCCTCTCCACTCAGGGGCGAGTGAAACTCGACGCCAAGGGCCAAGTCTATCGCGGCGACTTTACCTTGCGCGACCTGCGCCTCAACGAGGCAGGCACCAGCAACATCCTGCTGGGCTGGAAAAACCTCAGCACGAGCGAACTGACGGCCACGCCGCAGCGTCTCGACATCGGCGAGCTGCGCCTCAACGGGCTGGACACCAAACTGATCATCGACAAGGAAAAGAACATCAATCTCAAGAAGGTGATCAAGCCGGCACCGGCAGCGGTTGCATCCGCACCTGCCGAGGCCGTACCGCCAGCGCCGACTTTTACTGTGAGCATCGACCGGCTGCGTTTCTACAACGGCGACCTGTATTTTGCCGACCATTCGCTAATCCTCCCCTTCGGTACGCGCATCCACGGCATGCGGGGCAGCATCAACCACCTGTCTTCCCGCCCCGGCGGGACGCCGGCCCAACTCGAACTGGAAGGCGAGGTGGATGAATATGGCATGGCGCGTTCCGTCGGCCAGTTCGACCTCTTCGATCCCACCGGCTTTATGGATATCCGGGTGTTGTTCCGCAATGTCGAGATGACGCGGCTGACGCCCTACATGGCGACCTTTGCCGGCCGCAAGATCGATTCCGGCAAGCTCTCTCTCGATCTGCAGTACAAGCTGAAGCAGCGCCAGTTGCAGGGGGAGAACCAGATCACCATTGACCGGCTGACGCTCGGTGAGCGCATCGAGAGCGCCTCGGCCAAGGATCTGCCGCTCGATCTGGCGATTGCCATCCTGCAGGATTCCGATGGCCGCATCGACCTTGGCCTGCCGATCGCCGGTAGCCTCGACGACCCGGAATTCAGCTATGGCTCGATCGTCTGGAAGGCAATCACGAACGTGCTGACGAAGATCGTCACGGCCCCGTTCCGCGCGCTGGCCTCGATTTTCGGCGGCAGCGAAAAAATGGAAAGCATCATTTTTGAAGCTGGCGTGGCTCAACTCACGCCACCCGAGCGTGAAAAGCTGGTGCGTCTCGCCGAGGGGTTGGTGAAGCGCCCCGGGCTGGTGCTGGCGGTGGCGGGCACTTACGCTGAAGCCGACCGCGTCGCCCTGCAGGATGTGCAATTGCGCCGTGCCATCATGGCCCGCATGGGCCAGGCTGTCCCTGACAAGTACGATCCCGGCCCGTTGTCGACGCGCCAGCCGGCGGTGCGGGAGGCGCTGGAGAAACTCTTCGCCGAGCGTATTGGCGCCAGCGATCTGGCCGCGTTGAAGGAGGGTTTCCGCCGTGCCAACCCCGGCGAACTCGAGGAGAATGTTGCCGGCAAGATGATGTCGCGCCTCTCCGGTCTGCTGCGCGAGAAGAAGACCTTGAACGAGGATGAAGTGGCGCAGCTCAAGGGTGCCGATTTCTATGCGATT
>CAJBAP010000002.1 GCA_903950295.1 uncultured Rhodocyclaceae bacterium | reverse complement strand
GTTTCGCCTGATGGGCATCGAGCTGGATGACGTTGCCAGTGTCGAGACACTGCCGTTGCATCACCGCGATCCATTCGACCGCCTGTTGATCGTGCAGGCTGCCAACCGCAAACTTCCGGTCGTAACCTCCGACAGCGCCTTTTCTGCTTATTCCATCAAACGTATCTGGTAATACCTCATGCAACAGACCGAAAATCTCAATATCGAATCCTTCGACCCGATGCCGACGCCGGAGGAAATCCACGCCCGCGTGCCCATGACCGAGGCAGCAGAAAAGTCGGTGGTAGCGGGACGGCGTGCCATCGAAGCGATTCTCGACCGCCGCGATCCGCGCCTGTTCGTTGTCGTCGGCCCCTGCTCCATCCATGATCCGGTTGCCGGCCTCGACTACGCACGCCGTCTCAAGGCACTCGCCGATGAAGTTACTGATACGCTGGTGCTGGTGATGCGCGTCTATTTCGAAAAACCCCGCACCGCCACGGGCTGGAAAGGCTTCATCAACGATCCATACATGGATGATTCATTCCACATCGAAGAGGGCATGCAGAAGGCGCGCGAATTTTTGCTCGCGGTCAATGAACTCGGCGTGCCGGCGGGTACCGAGGCGCTCGACCCAATTTCGCCGCAGTACCTGGGCGACCTGATCGCCTGGACCGCCATCGGTGCTCGCACCTCCGAATCGCAGACGCACCGCGAGATGTCATCCGGCCTGTCGACGCCAGTCGGCTTCAAGAACGGCACTGACGGCTCGCTCGGTGCGGCGACCAATGCCATCATCTCGGCATCGAAACCGCACAGCTTCCTCGGCATCAACGGCCAAGGACGTTCATCGGTCACGCGCACGCGCGGCAACCGCTACGGCCATCTTGTGCTACGCGGCGGTGGCGACCGGCCGAACTACGATACCGTGAGCATCGCACTGGCCGAAGCCGCACTGACGAAGGCAAAGTTGCAGCAGAACATCGTGGTCGATTGCTCGCATGCCAACAGCTACAAAAAACCCGAGCTGCAACCCTTGGTGATGCAGGATGTGGTTAACCAGATTCACCTCGGCAACAAGTCGATTGTGGGCCTGATGATCGAGAGCAATATCGAAGCGGGCAACCAGTCGATACCTGAGGATCTCTCCCAGCTAAAATACGGTTGTTCGGTCACCGACGCCTGCGTCGACTGGCCCACTACGGAGAAGATGATTCGCGAGGCGTATGACGCGTTGCGCGGCCCGTTGGCTGGCCGGGCGGGAAGAAAGACAATCTGATGAGCACGCTGATCAAACCTTTCCGCGGCTTGCGTCCGGCACCGGGGCGTGCCGCCGAAATCGCCGCGCCACCCTATGACGTGCTCTCGTCGGCAGAGGCACGCCATATTGTCCATGGTTCCAATGGTTCTTCCAGCAAGACCTGGTCGTTCCTGCATATTTCAAAACCAGAAATCGACCTGCCGGCGGATACCGATCCGCATGACCCGTCCGTCTACGCCAAGGCGGCGGAAAATCTCGGCAATATGCTCGATGCCGGCGTTCTCACCCGCGACGCTACCCCCTGCTATTACGCCTATCGACTGACCATGTACGCCAATGGCCGGGATCATGTGCAGACCGGCTTGGTCGCGACCGCCGCCGTTGCCTGCTACGACAGCAATCGCATCCGCAAGCATGAATTTACCCGCCCCGACAAGGAAGATGACCGCGTGCGGCAGATCGAGGCGACGAACGCCCAGACCGGCCCGGTGCTGCTAGCCTATCCGTCATCGGCAACGGCTGACGCGCTGATCGACAGCATTGCCCAAGGCAAACCCGCCGCCGACGTGACAGCCGACGATGGCATTCGCCACCAGATCTGGGTGCTCGACGACCCTGCCAGCATCGACGCCATCACACGCTGTTTCGACGGCATGGAGGCACTCTACATCGCCGATGGCCACCATCGCTCCGCGGCGGCCTCGCGTGTCGCCGCCTCCCGGCGTCAGGAAAATTGCCAACTTTCGAGCGATCACTTTCTGGCCGTGATCTTCCCCCACCACCAGATGAATATCCTTGACTACAACCGTGTGGTGAAAGATCTCAACGGTCTGTCGGTCGACGACTTCCTCAAAAGTCTGGCAGAGAAGTTTCTCGTCTCACCCGCCTGCGATGCCGTCAAGCCCGCCTGCCCCGGCGAAGTCGGCCTTTACCTGCCCAAGCGCTGGTATCGCCTGAACATCGATCCCAAACTGTTTTCCAAGGATCCGGTCGCAGGACTCGACGTCTCGCTGCTATCCGAGCATGTACTCGGCCCGATTCTCGGCATCGCCGATTTGCGCCGCGACAAGCGCATCGATTTCGTCGGCGGCATTCGTGGTTTGAGCGAACTGGAAAAGCGCGTGGACTCGGGCGAGATGGCGGTTGCCTTCTCGCTATTCCCAACGCGGATGGATCAGTTGATGGCGGTAGCCGACTGCAATCAGGTCATGCCGCCGAAATCTACCTGGTTTGAGCCCAAACTCGCCGATGGGCTGGTATCGCACGTCCTCGATTAAACCGGTCGGCACAAAAAAGGCCCGGCGCATGCGCCGGGCCTTTTTTCATTCAAGCGGGTTACAGCACCTTCAACGCCGCAGCGTAATCGGGCTCATCGGCAATCTCCGCCACGAGTTGGCTGTGCAGCACCTTGTTGTTTTCGTCCAGCACAACAACGGCACGTGCGGTCAGCCCCGCGAGCGGCCCCTCGGCCATCGCCACGCCCCAGGCTTTCATGAATTCTGGATGGCGGAAAGTCGACAGGTGCGCGACATTGCTCAAACCTTCGGTGGAACAAAAACGGCCAGCCGCAAACGGCAGGTCGGCGGAAACCACCAGCACGACAGCATTGTTGAGCTTGGCAGCGGATTCGTTGAATTTGCGCGTCGAAGTGGCACAAGTCGGCGTATCGAGGCTCGGCACGATGTTCAGTACCTTGCGCTTGCCGGCGTAATTCGCCAGCGTCACATCGGCGAGTTCGCCGTTGGTCAGACTGAGAGCAGGTGCGGCACTACCGACAGCAGGCAGGCTGCCATCGACACGAAAGGGATTGCCTTGCAGGGTGACGGTCGTCATTTCTTTTCTCCACTGGTTTGAAAGTCTTTGAGGCGCGGCAAGACCGCATGGGCATTGGCGCTGGTTGCTGCCGCTATCTCCACCAGCGGCAAGGCCCGCAATTTTGCCAGTATTTCGGCAATCGGCAAAAGATC
>CAJBAP010000001.1 GCA_903950295.1 uncultured Rhodocyclaceae bacterium | reverse complement strand
CTGCTCTCGCCCTCCCCGCGCATCATCATCTGCGTGCCCTGCGGCTCTACGCAGGTCGAGCGCCGCGCCATCCGCGAATCGGCGCTCGGCGCCGGTGCCAGCCAGGTCTATCTGATCGAGGAACCGATGGCCGCCGCGATCGGCGCCGGCCTGCCGGTATCGGATGCCACCGGCTCGATGGTGGTTGATATCGGCGGCGGCACTACCGAAGTCGGCGTCATCTCGCTGGGCGGCATGGTCTATGCCGGCTCGGTGCGTGTCGGCGGTGACAAGTTCGACGATTCCATCATTAACTACATCCGTCGCAACTACGGCATGCTGATCGGCGAAACCACGGCAGAATCGATCAAGAAAACTATCGGCTCGGCCTTCCCGGGCTCCGAAGTCAAGGAGATGGAAGTCAAGGGCCGCAACCTCGCCGAGGGTATCCCGCGCAGCTTCACCATCAGCTCCAACGAGATTCTCGAGGCACTCTCCGATCCGCTCAACCAGATCGTCGGCGCGGTAAAGATCGCGCTGGAACAGACCCCGCCGGAACTCGGTGCCGATATTGCCGAAAAGGGCATGGTGCTGACCGGTGGCGGTGCGCTACTACGCGACATCGATCGTCTGCTGATGGAAGAAACTGGCTTGCCAGTGATCGTCGCTGACGAGCCACTGACCTGTGTTGTTCGCGGTTCGGGCCTCGCGCTCGAAAAGATGGACAAACTGGGCAGTATTTTCGCCAACGAATAAGCCCCATCCCCGCTAGTCTGCGCAGTGGCGCACCCAGTGACATAACTGGTGCGGCCAACCTACATTTCGCGCACTGCGGGGAAGAGATACTGCCTTGATGTCTGCCAGTGGTCACATTGGCCACACGCCACCACCGTTTTTCAAGCGGGGCCCGGCACCGCTCGTGCGGCTGGCCTTCTTCATCGCGCTCTCCTTGTTCTTGCTGGTCGCCGACTTGCGCTTCAAAACCCTCGAATCCGCACGCATGGTGGTAAGCGCGCTACTCTGGCCGCTGCAAAAAGCGGCATTGTTGCCCATGGTAGGCGCCGGTGAAGCGGGTGACTACGTGTCCAGCCTCGCCACCTTGCAGAGCGAAAATACTGAACTACGGCAGCGCCTGCTCGCCCAGGCCAACCTGCTGTTGCGGCAAACCCATCTCGACGATGAGAATCGTCGCTTGCGCGCCCTGCTAGACATGCAGGAACATATCAATGCGCCGGCGCTGGCCGCAGCGATCCTGTATGCCGCACGGGATCCATTTTCCCGCCGGATTATCATCGATCGCGGCCTGACGCACGGCCTCGAAACCGGACAAGCGGTCATCGATGACCTGGGAGTGGTCGGCCAGGTCACCCGGACTTTCCCGCTCACCAGCGAAGTCACCCTGCTGACCGACAAGAATCAGTCGATTCCCGTCAAGGTGGCCAGAAACGGCCTGCGTGCCGTGTTGGCCGGCGCCGGCAGCGGTGCGATGGAATTGAAGTTTTTGCCGGCGAATGCCGATGTGCGACCGGGCGATACCCTCCTGACTTCTGGCCTCGATGGCATTTATCTGCCTGGCCTGCCAGTCGCCAGCGTCACCACCATCGATCGCGACAACTCATTCTCCTTCGCCCGCATCGAATGCTCGCCAGTCGCCGGGGTCGAGCGGCATGGCCAAGTACTGGTACTGGGCAAACGCGTGCTGCCACCAGCGCCGACTGAGCCCAGCCAGGAAGCGAAGAAGCCGGGGAAAAACCGCACCCGCATCGAACGTACCAAGTGATGCCCCCCCACGCTCACAACACCGGCCCGGCGACACCATGATCCAACCCACCCACTCCTCGCGTCGCATCCTGCTGCCGGCCCGTAGCTGGTTCATCTATTCGTCCCTGGTCATCGCGCTGGCGCTCAACTTGATTCCGTTCGGCCGCCTGCCGGGCATACCGGACTGGCTGGCCCTGACGCTGGCATTCTGGTGCATCCATCAGCCACTCAAGATCGGCATGGGCGCGG